>JAHCRF010000003.1 GCA_020148055.1 Patescibacteria group bacterium
CAGCAATCCCAAAAATCCACATTAAAAAATTCAATACTCCCAAATCAATAAAGGTGTTTAAGGCTCCGACTAAAAGAAATCTGGCTGCCTGTAATATAAATAGGAACTTTTTTCCAAGGAGCGAGGCAATAAACATCCCCAAGAGAGTCAGGGGAGGAAAAATGATGATAAGTAACCAACTGTAAGGAACCTCAATCTTAATGATTTTTAATCCAATAAAGAAAAAAATCCCGATAAAAAAGCCAATTATGAAACTAATGAGGGCATCTGATTTTTTCATAACTTAATTTATGTTAACAAAAGGCAGTTGGTTTGACAAGCTTTTCCAATAAAAAAAGAGGGGTGTTGGAGGTTTAGTTTTTGAAAAGACTATTTCTATTTTGTTTGCGTTTCCAGGCGCAGCGTCCAAGTCTCCAGGGATAAAACGGACATCTTTCTTGAAGACACTCATCAGATCTTTTGCACTCATCTGGAAAATATCCGGTATCAGCGCTTATTAGGACAATTTTTCGTACTAATTCTCTGGAAATATCCATTGGTCTTACTGCAGGTGTTGTTAATGATCCCCACATAATTACTTCAAAGTCCCCCTTATGATAGTAGAGTGGCTCTGTTCCTGAGAGACTTCCATCTTTTTTAAGCTCTCGCCAGTCAGGCGGTATCCATTCCCTCCTAGCTCTAAGGATTTCAACTCGAAGGGCACCAGCTATATCGTGAAGTTTGAACCGACTTCTATTTGGGAAGATTTGAAAGCCCCTGTTTTCGGATTGAAACTGAACAACAATCGGATCTTCCTTTGCGTTTAAGGGTCGCGGCATTTTTTCTTTTGCGATTGTGCTTCTACAGAATTGATTGAACTTGGGATTACTACTTTCTCCAATGACGATTACTCTATTGCCCACTAGAATTTTTTCCGCTCTCTCAAAGTCTTTCTCGGCTTTCCAGAAAGTTCTCTGGCTCTCTTCAATACTTTGAAGCCCCATTAATAGCCATTCTTCTGTTTTCTTCGGTCCAAAGAAAGCAAGATTAGCAGCTGTTCGATAGGCTATCCCCATTCTATCTTCAAGAGTTTTTTCTCCTCGTTGAAGCCATCGTTCAAATATTGCTTTTGATTTCGATGCGGCCTTGTGTTTGGCAAGAAGATTCTCAACGATTGTACTGAAGAAGCTCCATCCTTTCTGAAGATCTTCCGGATCAAGTCTCTCTGGTGTTCCGAAATGTGCCTCGACAGTCATTCCAAACCAGTCTAATATTTCCTCATCGCTGTAACAAAGATGCATATGTTTGCTGACATTAGCAATATTTGTTGAGTCACCGCCGGTTTTGAAATCTCCTCTGTCAGCCCATTGAGTTAACTCCAGATTCTTATCATCAGACAATCCCAAGAATTTATCAATTAAACTGCTTGATGTCTCGCCCAGCCATTCACTGTGAGGATGATGGTCAAAGACAAATACTTTGTTTTTGGGATCTGCTTTCACTCCATTTGGACGAATATCCACGAAGACTACATTTTCTTTTGGGAAATGGTCTAGTTCACCGCCCCAAAAGACAGTTTTTGCATTTTCTACCCCTGGAATTTTGTCAGCACCTTGTCTTTTGAGTTTCAGGATCCCAATATATCCATCGGCATCTGCCCATGTATGAGTCACAATATCCAATCTTTTTCCCTCCCGCAGAGAAAAAACCATTTTTTATGACTTCCTCTCTGCGGGAGCGAATTTCCCCTCTATATTAAATTATTTGAATTTTTAAAGAACTACTTTATTTTACATCCTTATTATAGCAAATTTATATTTTTTGTCAAGCCCAAGATGAGGGTTTGTAGTAAAAAACAAAAATAGTATAATAATATAATTATGTTAAAACTTTACAATACTCTATCTCGAAAAAAAGAATTTTTTCGACCGAGAGAAAAAAAGAAGGTAAGTATGTATGTATGTGGGCCAACTGTTTATGGCCCGGGTCATGTTGGACATGCTAGAACTTATATCGCTTTCGATGTCATTAGAAGATATCTTGAATATAAAGGTTTCAAGGTAAGGTATGTAATAAATATTACTGACATCCATGATGATGTAATTAAAGCCCTGAAACAAGAGAAACTATCCCTCTTGGCTTTAACCAAAAAATATATAAAGATGTTCTTGAAGGAGCAGGGGCTTCTCGGAATTAAAAAGGCAAATTATTACCCCCAGGTGACAAAACATATTAAAGAAATAATAGATTTTATCAAGATATTAATTAAAAAACGTTTTGCCTATCAGCAGAATGGCTCGGTTTATTTTGACGTTTCTAAATTCAAAGATTATGGTAAGCTTTCTAGGATAAAAATTGAAAAAGCATTATCAGGCACTCGAATAGAAATCGATAAATATGAAAAAAAAGAAGCTGTTGATTTTACCTTATGGAAAGAAAGAAAGCCAAGAGAACCTAGTTGGCCTAGCCCCTGGGGTAGAGGGCGTCCCGGATGGCATATTGAATGTTCAGTAATGTCTCAAAAATATTTGGGAAAACAAATTGATATCCATGGTGGTGCCAAAGATCTTATTTTTCCTCACCATGAAAACGAAATTGCCCAATCGGAAGCAGCAACTGGTAAAAAGCCTTTTGTAAAATATTGGCTTCACGGAGGACTTTTAACAGTCAACAACCAAAAGATGTCAAAAAGTCTGGGAAATTATATTGAGATTCCTCAAGCGCTTAAAGAATATTCTCCTCGACTGGTTCGATTTTTTATAATTAGTTCTCATTATCGTTCTCCTCTTGATTTTAATAAGCGAGCAATTAGACAAGTAAAAAAAGGTCTCCAGCGACTTGATGAATTTATAGATAAATTAAAAAATCTAAAAAATAAAAAAAATAAAAAGATTTATAAAAAATTAATACTGACAACAAAAAAAGAATTTGGGCGTTATATGGACGATGATTTCAATACTCCAAGAGCTTTAGCTTCAATCTTTAAATTGATTAATCGCGGTAATCTGCTTTTGAGCCAAAATAAATTAGCATCTCAAGATGCCAAGGATATTTTAAAGTTTTTAAAAGAAATCGATCAAGTATTTAATTTTATATTCTGGCAAAGACCAGAAAAAGAAAAATCCCCAAAAGAGATTTTGAAATTAGCTAAGGAACGAGAAAAATATCGTCAAGAAAAGAAATGGAAGAAAGCCGATGAAATAAGAAGAGAAATCAAGAAAATGGGCTGGCAGATTGAAGACACCAAAAAAGGACCGAAAATAAAGAAACTATCTTAGCCAATCTAAAATGTCTTTGTTGGCCACTTTCTCGAATATTTCTTCAACAGAAAAACTTTTTTTTTGCCTTTTTTCTTTTTGCTTTTGACAAACTTGATAAAAATCTAAGACCCGGTCAGTCACTCTACTCCAGGAATATTTTCTGGCTTCTTTTCGACCCCACTTTCCCATTTCTTTTCTCAAATTTCCATTTTTAATTAAAATTTCTAATTTTTTAGCCAAATCTTTATAATTTTTAGGCCTGGCTAAAAATTTCTCATTTCTCTTCCCTTTTAAAAGTGCTTTATAACCTCGATTGGCAAAGGCTACTACTGGCAATTCGCAGGCCATTCCCTCAAGCAAAACTATTCCAAAGCTTTCTCCGTAAATAGAAGGAGCGCAAAAAATATCAGAGCTCGTAAAATAAGAAACGAGCTCTTTTCCAATTTTTTCCCCCTCAAAATAAACTTCTTTTAAATTGCGATTTTTAATGAAAGCTTGACACTCAGTTTTTAGCTCCCCTTCCCCAATAATAATTAATCTCAAATTGGGAAATTTTTTAGTTAAAATTTGATAAGCCCGAAGTAAATAAATCAAACCTTTTCTTTCTTCGATTCTACCAACAAATAGGATGTTAATTTTCTCATCAGAAAATTTTTTAATTTTTGGAGTTCGAGGATTAAATCTTTTAAGATCTACGCCGTTGGGAATAACGGTTTTTGGTAGATTGCATTTTTTAAAAACATTGAGAGCTATAGGAGAAACGCCTATTATTCCATCAATTTTCCATTGAACAATTTTATCCAGAATATAGAGAAAAATAGGAAACTCTTTCAAAAATTCACTCCTACCAACATCAGAATGAAAAGTCAAAATATTTAAAGCTTTGGATCTCTCTAAAATCTGAAAAGAAGAGGGAAAACCAAAGTTATGAAAATGTAAAATATCGAATTTTTCTTTTTTAAATGTGTTTTCAATTGCTAAAGGATTAAAATTTACAGAAAAATCCGATCTACCCCCACCAAAAGGAAGAGAAAAAGAAGTACCCAACAAGATTACCTCTTTTCCATAATTTTCTTCAGTCTGGCTTCTGGGGACGATAATCTTTAATTGATAACCTCTCTTTTTAAATTCTTTACGCAATCCTAAAACATGAGTCCTTACCCCTCCTGGTTTTAAAAAAGAATGTAAAGAAATTAAACCGATTTTTGGAAGTTTTCCCATATTTGCCAAACTAATTTGCCTTTGGTATATTGTAATTGAAAACCTAAATTGTATCAATAAAACTTCTTTATTCTTTATTATGAATAACAATTCTCAGTTACCAGAAAAATTACCTCCCCAATCAATTGAAGCTGAGAGATCGTTGCTTGGCTGTTTGATGCTTGATAAAGATGCAATTTTAAAGGTTGTTGATTTTTTCAAACCCAAAGATTTATATAAAAGAATCCATCAGGAAATCTACACGGTTATGATTGATCTTTTTGAAAGGAAAGAGCCAATTGACTTTCTTTCTGTTTCCAATCGCCTCAAAGAAAAAAATTTGTTAGAGGAAATTGGAGGAGCAAGTTTTCTGACCGAATTAATAAATTCTGTTCCTACAGCTTCCCATGTTTCAAATTATGCCCGAATTGTTCAGAGAAAAAGAATTTTAAGAGATTTGATTGATGCCTCACACGAAATCGGTGCCTTGGGCTACAACGAGTCAGAAGACGTTGATATTTTATTAGATAAAGCAGAAAAAAGGATTTTTGGTATTGCCCAAAAAAGTTTAACTCAAAATTTCGTACCGGTGAAAGCAACCTTAGAGGAAGCCTTTGAAAGAATCGATAATTTATCAAAACGCAAAGGGCTTCCCCGAGGTTTACCTACCGGTTTTTCCGGTTTAGATAATATTTTAGCTGGCCTTCAGAAATCTGATTTAATAATTTTAGCATCAAGACCAACTTTGGGTAAGAGTAGCTTAGCCCTGAATATTGCTGCCAATATTGCCATCAATGGAAAACTGCCAGTTGGTATATTTAGCTTAGAGATGTCAAGAGATCAGGTGGTTGATAGATTAATTGCTGCCCAGGCCGGTGTTGATTTGTGGAGATTAAGAACAGGAAGACTCTCTGGTGATGGAGAAGATAATGATTTTGTGAGAATTCAACAGGCTCTGGGAATCTTAGCTGAGGCACCAATTTTTATTGACGATGCTGCTTCTTCAAATATTTTACAGATGAGGGCAATGGCTCGGAGACTACAGGCAGAACATGGTTTAGGACTAATCATTGTTGATTATTTACAATTAATGGACCCGAGAAACCCAAAAGACCCGATTGTCCGACAGATAACTGAGATTTCCAAATCTCTTAAAGCCTTAGCCAGAGAACTTAATATTCCGGTTTTGGCTTTATCTCAATTATCTCGAGCAGTTGAACAAAGATCTCCTCAAATTCCCAGATTAGCCGATTTAAGAGAATCAGGGTCTTTAGAACAAGATGCGGACGTTGTCTTGTTTATTTATCGAGAAGATAGATACAAACCCAATAGCACTCGAAAAAATATTGCCGATATAATCATTGCTAAACATCGAAATGGTCCGGTTGGAAGAGTTGAATTATATTTCGATGAAAGGATAGTAAGCTTCAAGAATCTGGAAAAAGAGCTCCAAGAATAAAATGTATCCGAGGTCTATTCAAAAACTTATTGACATATTTTCTAAATTTCCGACTGTTGGGCCAAGAACAGCTACCCGGTTTGTTTTTTATTTAATGAAAACCAAAAAAGAAGAAATTGAGGATTTAATTAAATCGATAACTAACCTAAAAGAAAAAGTCAAAATTTGTTCTTTTTGCTTTAATTCTTTTGAAGGTGGAAATAATCTTTGCAAAATCTGTTCTGATCCCTCAAGAAATAAAACTTTACTCTGTATTATTGAAAAAGAAACTGATTTCATTTCAATTGAAAAGACAAAAAAATACAAAGGTCTTTATTTTATTTTGGGCGGAACAGTTTCAAAATTAAAAAAACAAGATTTAGAAAAACTCAAAATTAAAGAACTAACTGAAAGAATCAAAAAACCAGAAAAATTTGGTATTCCCGATACTAAATTTACAGAAATTATCATTGCTACCAATCCCACCACTGAAGGTGAAGCTACAGCTTTGTATCTGGAAAGAATTTTAAGACCCTTAAATAAAAAAATTACCCGGCTTGGCCGGGGATTACCAGTAGGTGCTGAATTAGAATATACTGATAAAGAAACCTTAGGAAGCGCCTTAGAAGGAAGAAAATAGAAGAAAATTAGTAAATCAGGGAATTTCAAAACAGCCTTTGGGCTGTTTTATTTTTGAGAATTTCTTCCTTTTTCTAATTGATAAATATTTTATCCGCTAGAAAAAAGAGGGAGAAGGAAGGATTTATTATTGATAAACAGCGGAAGTCATTTTCTTTTCTTTCGGCGTCTTTTTTCCCAACGCTTTAATAGTCTCGCTTCTTCTTTTTTGAGAGGAATTTGCCAGATTTTCCCCTGGTCATTATATTGTGCTACAGCCATGTATTTTCCTCCTTTTTTGATCTTTCTTTGGACGAGCGAGCTATCTGTCAAGAGGGGCTGATAGACACTTCGCTCGCCCAGAGTTTCCCTTTCCTTCTCCATAATTTTTTAAGGAGCTATTTTGATCTTGCGTCTCTATTATACACCCAATAAAAAATTTGTCAAGCCCAAACGGGTCATGACAAATTGAAAAAATGCTCAATACCTAATACTAACTACCAGATACGATTTTTGTTATTTCGACTTCAGTAAACAACTGGCGGTGGCCCTTTTTTACTTTATAACGGGTCTTTGGTTTATATTTAAAAACGATTATTTTTTTGCCTTTGCCGTGCGATACCACCTTTCCAATAACTTTTGCTCCTTTTACTAAAGGAGTTCCAATTTCTAATTTTTTTTGCTTTTCTAAAAGCAGAACCTCCTTAAAGGTTATTTCTTTTCCTTCTTTGACATCAATTTTCTCAATTTTTATTTTTTGTCCTGGCGAGACTAAATACTGTTTCCCGCCAGTTCGAATTACTGCCAACATGTTATTCTTCTTTTGGTTCCTCAATTTCCTTTGGTTTTTTTTCAGGTTCTAACAATCTTAAGCCATCGATTCGGCTTACTAGTCTTCCATACCTCGATTGGACTCTATCTGAAGCCGATTTAGCATGCCCAATATGAGAAGTTAAAGTGTCTAATTCTTTTCCGAACCTCATCGATTCTTGCTGAATACCTTTTAATCCTTCCAAAATTTTCTTTGAAGCTTCCTCGATTCTCGATCCTTCTAAACCTATCATTATTATTTTCAAAAAGTAATAAAAGGTATTTGGAGAGACCACAATGACTTTTTTGCGATGGGCATATTCTGAAAGCTCGGGATTCGAAGTGACTTTAGAAAAAACTGATTCAATAGGAATATACATTATAGCATAATCTAAGGTACCTTCTTGAGGTAAAATATATTTCCGAGAAATATCGTCGATGTGCCTTTTGATATCCTTCACGAACTCCTTTAAATAAGATTCTTTTTCTTTGCCTTTAGCTTTGACATATTTTTGAAAATTTTCCATTGGAAATTTTGAATCAATCGGGATCAATCCTTGTTTTGTTTTTATAATAGCATCTACAATTTCTCCTGCTCGAAATCGGTATGGACACTGAAAATTGCTATTTGGTAAAACCTGTTCTAATAAATCTTTTAGCACTTGTTCCCCTATTCCACCTCTTAATTTAGGGGAACGTAAAGAAGTTTGAAAATCTCTCAGAGTACGACCAATTTCCTGAACTTCTCCTAATTCTTTAGCTATTTCTCGATAGCCATTTTCAAACTTTTTTCCCATTACTTCAATGTCTCGTTTCACCATACTCAAAGCTAAATCTTCTTTTCTTTCTCGTATTTTTTCTAATTCTCTCTTAATGAAAAAAATAGAAGCTGCTACTCCTCCAACTACAATGGAAACTATTATTAAAATAAACAGAATCTCATTCATTAATTAAAATTACCATTATCTAGTTAAAATTTCAACCATAATACGAGAAGTGTTCTCGGACTATCTTGCAAATAGAATCTGAAATAACAGAAAAACGATATAAATTAAGAATAAAAAAACAGCTTCTTTTCTTGAAATAATTTCATGTGTCCTTGAAAAAATCGTAAAAAATAAAGCCGTAATCATTGTGAAAGTAATACCTATAAGATAAGGGGAAAGATCAACAACTTCAAAAGGACAAATTAAAGCCACTAATCCTAAGACTAAAGTAGAGTTGATTACTACTGATCCTATGACATCGCCAATAATCATTTCTTTGTAACCCATAGTGATTGATCTTATTCCAAAAGTTATTTCTGGCAAGGAAGTGCCTAAAGCCACAAATAGTGTGCCAATAGATACTAAAAGTATATCAAGAACTGATGCTAATCTGGAGGCTGAAAAAACAATTCCCTCGGCAGAGAGTAAAAGCAGAAAAACTCCTCCAAAAAATATTCCCAAATTCTTTAAAAATATTTTAAATTCAGTCCTGTCTTCTCTAAAAGAATTGGAAAGAATTCTGGTAAATCTTTCTTCCTGGGAAAGGAGTTGACGAAAATAAAAAATAAAAACCGATAGCAAGATTAATCCATCTATTCTTGAAAGTCTTTTATCTAATATTAAAAGAAGGGGTAAAAGAGTAATAATACTGGCATCAAAAGAACTTCTTTGTAAAACCTTCCCTTGAAACCTTAATCCTTTCGCTAAAAAAGTGCCGATTCCTATGACCAGGGTCAGGGCTATAATGTTGGAACCAATAATAGTACCAAAGGAAAGACTAGGAACTTTGCCAAGAGCTGAGCTAATTCCAATAAAAATTTCGGGCAGTGAGGTTGCAAATGCCATTAAAACTGCAGTCACTATAAATTCTCGCCATTTTAAAAATTGGGCAATCTTAGTTAAAGCTTGAACTACCCAGGTTCCAGAACGAACCAAAATTAAACAAGAGATTATAAAAATAAAAATATATAAAATCATACTTCTTTTCTAACTATAAAATGCCATTTGGTAGCCTCAATTAAAATTATTTCGCTTACTCCTAAAGCCAAAATAATTAGCCAATCACTAATTCTCAAGGGTACTGTCTTTAAAAGAGTTTGAAATACAGGTAAATAAAGAGCTAAAATGAGCATCAAAAGGCCAATGCCAACAGCACCTACCAGAGGTTTATTTGAGAAGGGATTAATATGCCAAATATTTCTTCTTAAACTCTTACAGGAAAAAACATAAAAAAGTGAATCTATTGTCAAACAAGCAAAAATCATTGTCCTAACATAACTAATGTCATGATTTTTTTGCCAGAGCCAGAAAAATAAGCCCAAAAGTATCAAATCAGTAATAAATCCAATAATAAAAATTATTACCTTCATCTCCTGAGTTAATAAAGGAACATCACGACTCTGGGGTTTTCTTTTCATTAAATCTTTTTCTTTTGGCTCAAAAGCCAAGGCAATATCGGGTAAACCATCTTCGATTAAATTCACCCACAAAATCTGGACAGCTGTAACAGGCAAAGGCACTCCAGCCACTATACTGACTCCAACCAAAATTACTTCAGTAAAACTATCAGATAATAAATAAGTTATAACTTTTCTAATATTATCAATAATCGCTCTCCCTTCCTCAACTGCTGCCACAATGATATTAAAAGAATCGGGCAGTAAAATTAAATCTGAAACTTCTTTAGCAACATCAGTACCTGAACCCAAAGCTACTCCGATATCTGCTTTTTTAAGAGCTGGAGCATCGTTGATTCCGTCGCCGGTCATAGCTACCACTTCGCCTTTCTTTTGCCAGGCAGAAATAATTCTCATTTTGTGTTTTGGTTCAACCCGGGCGTAAATTTGGATTTTATCCAAAATTTTATCAAAGTCCTTGTCGGATATATTATCTAAATCTTTCCCCTCTAAAATGTTTTCCTCTTTAATTTTAAATCCTAATTCCTCAGCCACTGCTTTAGCTGTTAATTTATGATCGCCAGTAACAATAATAGGTTTCATTCCTGCTTGTCTGCAAACTTTCATTGCTTCTTTTACTTCTTTTCGAATTGGATCTTTTAGGGTAATAAAGCCGACAAAAATAAGATTATTTACTTCCTCTTCTAAACTTTTGACTTTTGACTTTTGACTTTTGACTTTTTTGTAAGCTGAAGCTACAACTCTTAATCCCTTTCTAGTTAATTCCTCTAATTTTTTTTCTAATCTTGCTTTTTCTTCTTTTAGGGCACAGATATCCAAAATTCTCTCTGGGGCACCACAAGCATAGAGAAAATTTTGACCCTTTTCGTCGTACAAAGCAACAGCAAATTTATTTATTGGATTAAAAGGAATTTCAGCAATTTTTTTTCTTTCGAACTCTTTTTTTCTATCAACCCCCACACCAAAAATTTGGTGGTGGGGGTCAATCCCTGCTTCCATTCCCGCTTCCAATAGTGCTTTATCAGTTGGTCTTCCTCTCAAAATCCATTTTTCTTTTGGAGCTTGTGGATTTTCGATAAAGGCTTCAGATGTTAAAGTGGCAGCTTTTAGAGCTAAAAATTTATCTCCTATTACCTTACTTACTTTCATTTTTCCCTCAGTTAAAGTAGCAGTCTTATCTGTCGCAATCACTGAAGTGCTACCTAAAGTTTCAGCAGCTACTAATTTTCTAACTAATCCTTTTCTTTTTAAAATTCTCTGCATTCCTAGGGCTAAAATCACGGTCATTGCTACTGGCAACCCCTCAGGGATAGCAGCTACTGCTACTGCTACCGATGTTTCAAACATCTCCACAAATCTCTCTACTGTAATCCTGCCCTCTACTCTATATCCAGTGATTATCCCTTCAATAAAAATTCCAAAACAAATTATGGCAATAATTATTCCAACAATTTTTGAAAAACGGGCTAACTTTTTCTGATAAGGTGTTTTTTCTTCTCTTGTTTCCTTTAGCATTAGGGCTACTTTTCCCATCTCAGTTTTCAATCCGGTTTCAGTAACCATTGCTTTTGCCTTTCCATCTTCTACAATAGTGCCCATATAGACTAGATTGTCTCGATCGGCCATTGAGGTCTCTTTTGGTAAAACATCTGAATGTTTTTTAGCTGGCAGCCACTCACCAGTTAAAGCCATTTCATTTGTTTTTAAATTCAAACTTTCAATAATTCTCCCATCAGCTGGAACTTTGTCTCCTGCGGCCAATGTAAAAATATCTCCGGGGACAAGATCTTGAGAACCTATAATTTTAGGATTTCCTTCTCTGATTACTTTAGCTTCTATTTCAACCACTTTTTTAAGTTTTCGCAAAGCTTGAGAAGCTTTATTTTCTTGAAAAAAACCAACGATCGTATTCAAAATCACTGCTCCAAAAATAACAATACTATCTGTGTATTTCCTAAAAAATAAAGTTACAATACTAGCAATCACTAAAATATAAATCAAGGGGCTTCTAAATTGCTCAAAAAATATTTCTAATTTTGATAAAGGTTTTTCTTTGGGAAGTAAATTTTTGCCAAATTTTTCCTGTTTTTTCTTAATTTCTTTTTTCGATAAACCTTGTTCAGAATCTGAATTTAATTTTTTTACAACTTCCTGCCAAGATAAATTGTGCCAACTAATAGTTTGGTTCATTTTTCCAAATAAACAATTTCTCCTTTAAAGGAATCTTTAGTTATTTTTAAGAGACAAATTGAGGCTTTAGAAAAAAGAGGGACAGTTGGAGAACCTGGGTTAATCAATAAAATTTTTTTTCCTTCAAAATTTAATTCTTTCAAAAGAGCTACATGAGTATGCCCAAATATCAAAATATCGAGATTTTGCTTTTTAACCAATTCTTTAGCCACCTTTTCTTGTATCCAGTTAAAATGAGAACCTAACCAAAAGGGAAACGGACTATGAACTATTCCGATTTTCCAACCATAAATTTTAAGCAATAATCCCTCCGGTAATTTTTCTTTGACCTCAATGGAATCTGTATTTCCCTCGACAGCAAAAATCGGAACTTGTGTGGGAACAGCGGGCACTTTTTCCAATTCTCTTAGAGTTTCCAAATGTTCAATATCGCCGGCGTGAATTATTAAATCAACTCCTTTAAAAATTTCTTTAATTTCTTCTGGCAAAATCTTTGCCCTACTTGGAACATGGGTGTCTGATATTATCCCGATTAAAAATTCTCCCTTTTCTGTTTCAAACTGCTGAATTTCAAAGTTTTCTGGAATCTTTGGCATAATAGTATTTTTATAAATTAAAAAGCTTCCAAATGCTAATACTATGAGAGCAATTAAAATTCCGAAAGTTATCTTCTGGAAAAAGTTCCAAGCCATTGTTTTATTTTAACAAAAATTTTTTATAGTGTATAATAAGAAAATAATCAATTAAAATCAGGTATTGATGAATTATTAACCGCCAAATGGCTGTTAAAAATTTTTCAGTGCTGAAGAACTCTATGCTTATTGAATTAGCAGAAAAACTAAGAGAAGCAGTGGTAGGAATAATCAGGACTACAGGCAAAATAACTGAAGAGGTAATTGGTGTAGTAAAAACTACCTTAAGGAGCGCTTTAGAAGGTGTGGAAGATGTGGGAGGAAAGAGTTTTGAAATTGGAACTAGTGCTATCAAGGGGGGAATTAAGGGTATCTCTGAAGTAGGGGTCACTTTGGTCGAGGCTGCTCATGATCTGGTAAAAGGTGTGGTTGAAGGAGTAGTAGGTGCGGGTGGAGATGTAGTAGGAACGGCAAAAGGGGCAATTGAGGGCTCTATTAAAGGAGCGGCTGAATTGGGTGAAAATGTAGCCGAAGTAGCATTGAAAGCTGTCCAGGGAGTAATTGATGGAACAAAAACAGTGGGAGGAGATGTGGCTGGTGTGACAAAAGAAGCTGTCCTGGAGGCAATAAAGGCAGCAGAAGAAATCAGTAGTGAAACAGGTGTAGCTGTTAAAGATGCTTTAAAAGGAGCAATTGAAGGAGCAAAGGAGATAATTGAAGCACCCTTTAAAAAGGAAGAATAACTCTGGTAGGGTTTGGAAATAAAGCACGGGGTCTAACCCCGTGCTTTTTTGTGGCCCCAACCGGATTTGAACCGGTGTTACCACTGTGAGAGAGTGGCGTCCTTAGCCACTAGACGATGGGGCCATAGTCGTCTCAGTCTCAAAGGACTCTTTATCTAATCTATCATAAAATTTAAGTTTCGTCTATTAAAGTGCTTTGATTTCTTCGACTATTTTTTCCATTTTCATTTCGGTTGAGCCATCGACTAAAATTAAATCCTCTTCTTTGAGTTCACCTTGAATAGCAATTCCGGCCTCTTCTATTTTATCGAATTGAAAAATTTTTTCTTTTGGCATTCCTTTCACAATTGCTCCTTTAGCAATAAATTTTGCTCTTGAACCAACAGTAAAAAGTAAATCGGCGTTTTTTGTTACCTTTTCTCCAATTGACTCATGAGCCTCAATAGTGTATTTTCCAATTCCCAAGATATCTCCCAAGACTGCAATTTTTCTCCCATCAATTGCAATTTTTCCTAAAATTTCCAGGGCTTCGACCATCGAAAAAACTGAAGCCGATTCAGAATCATCCAAAATCAGAGAATTTTTTACTCCCTTGACTAACCTCATTTTTCCAGGAAGGGATTTATAAAATTTTAAGGTTTGGGAAATCTCAACTAAATTAAGATTTAAACTAATTCCTACTGAAATAGCACTCAAGGCACTATAAATCTGCTCTTTCCCAAAAAGATAGTCCAGCCAAACAGGGACAATATTCCTCTGGTAATTTAATTTAAAATTTGTTCCGGTATTTAATTTAATGTCGGTAGCCTGAAAATCAGCCTCCTCCTGAAAACCAAAAGTTAAAGTTTTTAAATTAGTTAAATCTTTTATTTCTCTAATAGTCTCATCATCGAAATTTAAAATTAAATTGCTCCTTTCAGGTAAAATTTTTGCTAATTTTAAAATTCCTTTGACATCTTCTTTTTCTCCAGCAAAAAAATCCCGGTCAGGAGGAATTTCACCGATATGAGTTGCTACTAAAATTGGTGATTTTGACTTTTCAACAAAAAATTTAAAAGTTTTAGTTTTCTTTATTTCTGATTCCAAAATCAAAATCTCATTTCTCAAAATACTTTTCAAGTCAATTTTTTCAATCTTTGCTACTTTAAAATATTTTTCCAGAACTCGAAAAATAGCTTCGGTCGCACAAAAGCGTCCTCTACCTACAACAATAATAATTCGAGGCCTTTTTAAAAAGAAGATGAGTTTTGTTAAAAGATTCAGCATGTCCTTAATTCATAATTCACAATTCATCATTCATAATCGGGTGGTATTTGCCAGTAATCAATAATATATTTTGCTAGTTCTCTAAAAATGGGGACAGCCGAATATTCAGCTGTTTTAGTATTGGGATTGTCGAGTTTTATCAAAATCAAAAATTGAGGATAAGCTGGGGCAAATCCGACAAAAGTCTGAATTGTTTTTTCAGAGTAATCTCTTTTTTCAATCCCTAAGGCAGAAAACGGAATCTGGGCAGTTCCAGTTTTGCCGGCTATAAAATATCCTGGAATTTTAGCTGCTGTAGCAAAACCATTCTCGACTACACTGACCAACATTGCGGTTAATTGAGAGGAAGTCCTTCGTGAAATAATAAAGTTTTCTGAAATTTCTGGATTAATCTCAATTTCTTTGCCACCCTCGATGATTTTTTCCACTAAATAAGGCTTAACCAATTTCCCACCATTGGCAATTGCACAAAAAGCCCTGACCAATTGAATAGGAGTTATGGCAATTCCTTGACCAAAAGAGGCAGTAGCGAAATTTATTTCATATCCTTTTTTAAATTCTAAATTTTCAGAAAAAACTTCCTCCTGTAAATCAATACCGGTCTTTTCAAAAAAGTTAAACTTTTCGAGATATTCTAAAAAAATTTTCGATCCAATCTGCTGCTGAACAAAGACTGCCCCGGTATTGATTGATTTTTCCAAGACCTCAGTCATTGTTTGTTCTCCATGCACTTTTTCACCATAATTATAGATAGGCCAACCTCTGATTTCTACTATTCCTCTATCAATATAAGTGGTTTGGGGAGTAATTTTCTCTTGATCAAGAGCAGCAGCCATAGTAATAGGTTTAAAAACTGAACCCGGTTCAAACATTTTCTGAATTGCTGAATTTTGAAAAATTTCCATCTCAGCTTCCTCCTCAGCTTCTTCAAAATAGCAATTAGGATTGAAATTAGGAAAATCGGCTAAGGCCAAAATTTTTCCTGAATGAGGGTCTGCTACAATAATTTGACCTTCCTCAATTTCAAATTGTTCTTTAGCCTGAACCAATAATTTTTCAGCTAAAAATTGAATATTGTAATCAATACTCAATAAAATATCAGCTCCTTTTTGAACTGGCGATAAATTTTCTGAATTCAAAAAAATCAAGGCTCCACCCAAACCTCTTTTTCCTTCTAAAAATCCTTCCTCAGTTGTCAAAATCTCATCATAGAAACCTTCTATGCCATATTGACCCTTTCCTTCACCTCCTAAAAATCCAATTACCTGAGAAAGGAAGCGCTCTTGAGGATAATATCTCAAAATCTCCTCTTTTAAGTAGATGCCAGCTAAATTTAATTTTTTAAAATTTTCAATTTCCTCTTCGGTTAATTTATGTTTAAGAACGGTAAAAAGACTCTCAGTATTTTTAATTTTTTCCAAAATTTCATCCTTATCTAAATTAAAAAGAGCTCCCAATTTCTCAGCAACCTCTTCTTTATTTTTGATTTCTCTTGGAGAACCGTAACAAAACTGCCAAGTTTTATTAATCGCTAAAGGAAATAAATCTCTTCTATCTTTTAAAAAAACTTTTCCCCTTTTTCCTTGAACCTGAACTAAAAGCTGTTGCTGCCCCTGAGCTAAGGCTTTATAAAGCTGCCGATTAAGAATTTGAAGATAAATTAAGCGACCAATAATCGCCGCTCCGAATAAAAAGAGAAAGATTAAGATTAAATTTACCCGCCAAAATTTTGGTCCACAAAACTTAGGTGAGCTAATCCTGCAATTTTTCATTATTCTTTTACGATTTGGCTTTCTAAAATCTTGATATAATGAATTTTATCTACTTTCTCAAAATTAAATTCCTTAATTAGAGTTTCAATATTTGCTAGAGAATTTAGCTCGGCCAATTGGATTTCTAAATTTTCGTTTTCAACCGAGAACTCATTTATTTTTTTCTGAGAATTTTGAATTTTATAAGTTTCAGAGGTTAAAGCATTGAACTGGAAAATATAAAAAGCTAAGAGCGTTATTATTAAAATAAGAAATAAAACCCAAAAAACTTTTAAATTAAATCTTAGTTTTAAAGGAAGAGCGCGAATAAGTGATATGGGAAAATTTAAAATAGAACTATTATTCATGTTTTTTTGGCGGCTCTTAATTTTGCTGATCTTGAGCGAGGGTTAATTAATATTTCCTCTTTACTTGGTTTGATTAGTTTTTTAGTTAAAATTTTTAAAAGGCCTTTTCTTGAATTATCTCTTAAAAAATTTTTAGAAATTCTGTCTTCTAAAGAATGGAAAGAAATTATGACTAATCTTCCCTGGGGCTCTAAAATCTCCAAAGTCTGAGGCAAAGCTTTTTTAAAATTATTTAGTTCATCATTGACAACAATTCTTAATGCCTGAAAAGTCTTTGTAGCAAAATGCCTGCGGGGAATTTTTTTCCTGTCCCGCACCGAACTTGTTCTGGTGCGGGGATATCGATACCAAGCAGGAACTGCTTTTTTTATGATTTCTACTAATTGAAAGGTGGTTTCAATCTTTCTTATTTTTCTATTCTTAATAATTTCTTTAGCAATTTTTTTCGCAAATCTTTCTTCACCATATTCTCTTAAGATTTTTTCCAGTTTTTTTTCTGGATAATCATTTACAATTTCTTCCGCTGTCAAGATTTTTGATTTCACATTATATCTCATATCTAAAGGTTCATTTCTCAAAAAGCTAAATCCTCGACCACTTTCCTCTAAATGCCAGCTGGAGATTCCAAGATCAAACAAGATTCCTTGAACTTTTTTAAAATTACATTTTTTAACGATCTTTTTTAAATTTGCAAAATTATCGCAAATAAGAATTGATCTTTTTTCGTATTTAGTATTTAGTATTTTGTATTTAGGTATCTTTATTATTTCAAGGTTCCAATCAATACCAAGTACTTTTCCATGAGGTGCTATCTTTTCTAAAATTGCTAAGCTATGGCCACCTTCCCCAGTTGTACAATCAATAAAATTTTGATTAGCTTTGGGCGCTAAATATTTTAGAACTTCTTTTTGTAAGACTGGGATATGCATATCACTTGGACCCCTTTTTCAGAAAAAGGTGTCCAACCGCCAAAAATATAAGGTGTCAAATTGCCCGGGACCTTATAACCCGTGGCAATTTGACTGATTTATATTTTATACGCCTAACTCCTTTAGTCTTTCTGCCATATCCCCTATTTCTTTCTCTGTTTTTTCTCTATATTTTTGCCATTTCTTTTCATCCCAAATTTCTATTCTATTGGAAAGCCCAAGTAAAACTATATTCTTTTTTAAAAGGGCATATTTTTTTAAGTATTCAGGAATTAAAATTCGGCCTGATTTATCTAAATCAACATCGCAGGCTCCTGCTAACATAATTCTGGCAAAACCTCGAGCATCTAATCGGCTGGCTGGCAGCTTACTTAGTTTCTCAGACATTATTCCCCACTCTTTTAAAGGATAAATAATTAGACAATTATCTAAACCCCTGGTAATTATTACCTTCTTTCCTAATTCTTTTCTGAATTTTGAAGGAAGAGCCAGTCTTTTTTTAGTATCTAATGTATAGCGATATTCACCAATGAACATAATTTTCTAGTAAAATGAGTTTTCCACAAATCTAGTCAGTTATCCCACAGTTTTCCACAATTCCCCACTCTAATTCCTTTATACCCCACTTCGTAACATTGAGTCAAATAAAAATTGAATAGCTTTAAAATAAGATAAAACCAATTATCTTTTCCACAGAATATTCACAGTCAATAAAAAAATCGCCTAAAATATAGGCGGTTTTTGAATACTTTCTTTTTTCCCTTACCAGCAATCTAAATTAATTGGAGGATTATCTAATTCTTGATTTCCTTTATGGCTAATCGCAAAAAATCTTCCACCCTCTAAACATATCCAAACGCAATATTTTTGAGGATTTTCAATATTAGAAATCCATTGATAAGGATAGGCGCAAGGATTTTCACCCGGAGTAAATGCCATAGGACCAGGACCAAACTGAGAATACCCGTATTTCTCATAATCACTCTCTATAAGAGTTTGGAGTTGTAGTAACTCAGTTTTTCCTCTAGTATCCCAGTCTTCTAGTTCAGGCTCTTGAAAAGGGGTTGAGGGAGAAATCTTAAAAAATTCTTCTAAAAAAGGACTAAAAATTTCCTCTATTGTCTTAAATTCTTCTGGCGCTTCAATAATTAAGGGTTGATTAAAATCAGAAAAATCCATATCTATTTTTATAATTATTTTCCCTTCAGTTCCTGGATTAATTTCGGCAAGATCGATTTCTTTTTCTCCCTTAATTTTATAAAGCAAATTGTCTTTTTTGCCAATCCAAAGCTCAGCTGTAATTTCCCCAACTTTTTCAAAAAATTCATCAAATGCTTCTAAAATTTCAGTTAGGATTTCTTCTTTACCCGGTACAGAAGGAGTCATCGGAAATCCTAGATTGGAAGGAGGAAAAGCTTCCCACAAAATTTCAAAAATTCCAGGAATTAATTTTTTAATCTCTTCTTTGTTCAGAGCAACTAAATAATGATAGGTTTTTACATTCCTAATTTCTTTATCTGCGAATTCTCTTGTTACAATATACAATTTTTTATCTTTGAATAAGGTTTGGAATTTTTGAATCATTTCTTCTTGTTCTTCTTTTGCTTTCTGCGTCTCTTCTGCCATATCAAATTTAATCCATTGACCTTTGATCTCACCCAGGTCAATTCCAAGCATCTCAAAAAAAGGTTCTAAAAAAGCAAGAGCAGGAATGGTAGTTAATTTAAAATAAGAGTCTTCTCCTATGGTTTTACTTTCTCCTGCTAAAGAAAATTGCATTCCTTCAAAAGCTAGAGTGATATAAAAATCTCCAGCTGATTTGGGGTTTTTAGGATCAGTATTATCTGAATCACTGGCAAAATCCATCGAGATTTTAAAGCCTTCCTTTGTGTCTTCTTTTGCTTCAATAGACATTTCTGCTCTAGAATGAACAGCTTTTAATTCCCCCATTTCAATAACCATTTTTTCAATCACTTCTTCAGGCGATGGTCTAAAGGGGTTCCAAAAAGGATCCCAAGCTTTAGTATAGAGACAAACCCCTACTCCAATTGCTATCAAAATTATTACTCCGGCAATAATTTTGATAACCTTGCTTTTCTTTGGAGGGGGCCCTACGGAAATTTGTATTTTTTCTTCAATTAGTTCCATCTTATTTCATTATAAACAAAAAATTAAAAAG
The DNA here is from genome assembly GCA_020148055.1 of Patescibacteria group bacterium. Lineage (GTDB taxonomy): Bacteria > Patescibacteriota > Minisyncoccia > Minisyncoccales > JAHCRE01 > JAHCRF01. The sequence continues at coordinate 19,768 of JAHCRF010000003.1, forward strand.
AAAAAAATGTAGAAAAATTAAGGATTAATTATCAATTTAAATTCTCTCGGCCCAACTTCCACCCTATCTCCTCTTTTTAATTCACCTGATAATAGAGCAGAGGCTAAGCGATTTTCAACCTTATCTTGAATAACTCTTCTCATTTCTCTGGCTCCAAAAACCGGGCTATATCCTAATTCAACGATTTTTTCTTTAAGGGGTAGGTTTATTATAAATTCAACATCTTTTTGAGCTAAATTTTTCTTTAATTTTTGAAGCAATAATTCACAAATATCTAAAAGATTTTCTTTTGTTAAGGGATAAAAGACAACTACTGCATCAAATCGATTAATAAGCTCTGGTCTAAAAATTCCTTTTTTAAAAAGAAAATCTAGAAGTTTTTCTTTCACTTCAAGCCATTCGGTTTTCTTTTTTAAAGCCTCCAAAATCACCTGATAACCGGCGTTGGAAGTAGCAATGATTATTGAATTTTTAAAATTAATCTTTCTTCCTAAGCCATCGGTCAAATGACCTTCGTCCAAAACCTGTAAAAATAAATTTAAGATATTGGGGTGGGCTTTCTCAATCTCGTCCAATAAAATCAAAGAAAAAGGTCTTTCCCTAACCTTAGTAGTCAAAAGTCCCTCTTCTTCGATTGAGCCAATTAATCTGGGAATATCTCTAATTGCCTGAAACTCTGACATATCAATTCTAATCATTTTTTCCTCTGATTTAAAATAAATCTCAGCCAGCGCTTTGGAAGTTTCGGTCTTCCCTACTCCGGTTGGTCCTAAAAACAAAAAGCAGCCCATTGGACCTTTCCTGACTGTAATATCAGCTCTGGCTCTTCTCAAAGCAGTAGAAATTTCCTTAACGGCCTCTTCTTGATTAATAATTCTTTTATGAATTAGTTTTTCTAAATTAAGCAAAATTCTTCTTTCTTCAGTTTCAATTTCCCCTATTGGAATTTGGGTTTTGTCAGAGATAATTCTGGCCACGTGGTCTGGCAAAACCATTTTGTGCTTAGTAAAATTAGCGACATAGACCATTATTTCATCTAAAAGGTCGATTGCTTTTTTGGGAAAAGGAATTTCTGGAAGGTATCTGGCAGAATATTTAACAATATCTCTGATAGCTGGATATGTAACAAAGAGTTTGTATTTTTTCTCGAGGAATGGAAGGAAATTTTCCAAGACCCTAATTGTTTCTCGCTCAGAAATCTCGGAAATCTCCACTTTCTCAAAATAACTTAAAGTTGCCGTATTTGGTTCAATGAATCGATGAAATCCGGGAAAATTAGTAATGGCAATAAGTTGGAAGGCAGGCCTTGGTAGATAGTGATTAATTATTCCTGAAATATCAACTACTCCTGGGCGGTGGATTGGACTAAGATAGTTATGGAAATCGTCAATCACTAAAATAACATTGCCCGCTATTATCACCTCTTTAAAAACTGTATCAAAGATTATTTCTATCTCTTCAAAAGACTCAGCCTGGGAAAGAATAGAGACGATATCAAGAGAGACTATTCTTTTGGAATTGACTTGAGGTAGACTTAAATTGAAAAAAGCCCTTCTGGATAATTCCTCCACGAGCTTCATTCTCCCTCCCCCTGGTTCTCCAATTAAAAGAACATTATTTATTTCTTCCCGACTTAATATTCTTTCCATCGCCTCAAGTTCTTTTTTAAAGCCAACAATTTCTCTAAAGCTTTTACGCCTGATCACTCTTGTCCAATCAGTTGAAAATCGGTCCAGGGTCAGGGTGTAACCGGCTGCCCAATCTCTGGCAATCGAACCTTTTTTAGCCAAATTTTTGGAATCCCAGAATCTTCGCTCAGTCTCAATTTCCTCTTCCAAGTTTTCTAACCACCAGGTTAAATTCTCAATATCTTCGGCTTTAAGATTAAAATCAATCAAAATTTTTTTAAAAATCGAATTGCGTTTAGCCAAAGCAGAAATCACATCACCTATCTCAATTCTTAGATGTCCTTTTTTTTGGGCTATTTTTAAAGATTCGAAGATTAAATCCTGAAAATCTCTTCCAAATCTTGGGGACTCAGCCGAACTCCTTACAGGATGCTTTAATTCCTCTTTCAGTAATTTTTTAATTTCTTTGAAATTCAAGGTAGCCCGGGAAAAAATAAAATTCAGTTTAGAATTATCCTTTAGAAGGAAAAAAAACAAAATCGTTGAATTAATTTCTGGATGCTTTCTCGATTCAACGAATCTTAATGATTGGTAAACTGCCTTTGCTACTTCAAAACTTAAAAATTCAGCTAAATTAAATTTTTCTGGATTTAGTGCAGCTGTTTTTAAAAGTTTTACCTGTCCGTCTAAGCCCAAAAAACGAAGATGTGGCTTTTTTAATTTTGAATTTAAAAATGCCTCTTTGAGAAAGCTTAATAAAAATAAAACCAAAAAAATTATTAAAAGGCTTAAAATTCTTTTGGTAAAAAAGTCTTCTATCCAAAAACCATATAAAAATATTAAAAAAGTAATGAAAAATAAAATAAAAAATAAAATTTTAAGAAATCTAGCATATCTAAAAGCAGGATTCCTTTCCCACTTAACTGCCCGGAAGATGGCCGCTGTTTTTAAATTAAAATTAAACATGAAGTTAAAGTAAGATTTTAAACCCAAACCATAGTCCTGCTATTAACAAAACTGGAAGAACAATCCATCCCACAAATATAATTACTCCAAAAAGAACGACAAAAATTTCTGTTAAAATCCCAATGAATATTAAGATACTTTTCATTATTGCTCCTAAAATTCGAGAGATTAAATTGGAAAAAAAGGACTCTATGTACCTTGGGATATCAAATCCCCGACCATAGTCCCATTTATATTGTCGCCAATGAGAAAAAAAAGTTTTCAAAAGTAAAGGAATTGAAAAATAATTTAGATTAAACAAAAGAAAATTTCTCCAGCCCAGCAGGATTTCTTTTGGCACATCAAAAAAATGCCAAACTAAATATTGAATTAAAATATTTTTAGTTAAAAAAATTTCAGCCATTTTCAATTTTATTATAACAATAAAATTTAAAAATAAAAAGACCGCCTTCTCAGCGGTTCTTTGAATTAATTTTAGAAATTACAGTCAATGAGGCAAAAAACCAAATTTCTTTCTCCTAACCAAAGTTAGAACTGATTCGTAGGCTCCAAAAAAAATGAAATTGTAAAATAAATCACCTAACAAACTGTTGCGGAAAAATGGCAGAGCCAAAATATAGCATTGAATCAATCCTGATAGAGTTTTTGGGTACCAGTTAGTAAATTGCCAGACCGCAAAATTTGTAATCAGAAAAAATAAAACTGAACCTGATAGACTACCGGCTAAAATGGTTTCTAGACTTTTGTATTTTTTAATCATCAATCCTATTAAGCCAATTAAACAAAAACTTCCATAAACCGTTAACATTAATTTCCAACTATAAAAACCCAAAAAAATGTCACTCAAAAACATTGCCAAGATAGGAGCAAAAAAAGCATATTTTTTTCCTAAATAAACTCCAGAAAATAAAGCAATTGCAGCAATTGGCGTAAAATTCCAGGGATGAGGTAACAATCTGAAAGTTAAACCTAAACTTACCAAAATTACAAAGATAACAATTTTATTAATTTTATTTTTTTCCATAATTTTACCCAGTTAGTACAACTTTGACATCCATAACTCAACTTTGTTGAGTTATGGGAGATTTCGCGAAGCGGGTCAAAGTTGTCCTACTGGGTTTAAAATTGACTTTCAATATATTTCCATTCAACTGTATCACCATCCTCTAAGAAGAAACTTCCTGCCTCTAACTGAGCATACTCATTATTTACCCAGTACTGCCACCATTTATTAGATTTTGGGTCACTACCCATATTATCAATGGATTCAACAAAAACTCCTAAATCAGGATATTCTTTAAAAGAAAATTCTAAATTATTTTCCTCAGTCACTTTCTTTAATAAATCAAAAACTGTTTCTTCTCCACTTAATCTAATGTTCTCAAAATTTTTGATATTTCCTTCACTAAAATCAAGTAAAAGAGAAATTTTTATCTCTTGTTCAACTTCAATTTCCCTTGGTGAAACTCCGATTTTTGCAAAATATTGACCCACAAAAAATCCGATAATTAAAACAGCAATAATTGAAATAAAGATTTTAAGTGAAATTTTCATAATTTCTGACTAATCACTGGAGACGGGAAGATTTGCCGGCGGAGGAATAACTTTCTTTCTTTTCTTAAGATATTTTAGCAAGAAAAATCCAATTAAACAAATCACTAAAATTCCAACTATCAACCAAGGCAAATGCCGAGAAAAAACTGCTAAAAGAGAAGCTAAAAAGATCGACTCCCCCTCCCTGACATTTAGTCTTAAAGGAATTTTCAGCCCGGGACCAACACTGAAGCTCCGGCGATCCAAAGAAGCGACTAAAACCGAGAGGTTTGTCGCTTTTTTACCTTCTTCTTTTGCTAAAACTTTAATTTTCACCTCTTTATTTTCTCCTGCCTCTAATCTGAAACTATTTGGCTCAATTTTTATCCATTCATTTAATTCATCAGAAAAAACTTGGAAAATTCCCGCTTCCTGGGAGATGTTGTAAACTAAAATTTTTGTTTTTTGGGGCTGACCGACTTTTAATTCTAAATCTAAAAAAGACGGTTTAGCTCCAATCCCAATAGCTAAAGCAGAATCAAAAAAGAAAAGAGAAAAGACAAAAAGGAAGATTATTAAGATTTTTAATCTCATTGTTGACTTGAAATTGCCCAGAAAGTTAAATCACCTTCCTTAATTCCTAAACCTGTCCAACTACTGGGAACAGTTAACCCGATTAACACATTTTTCTCTGACCCAGTATTAATGACAGTACTAAATTCTGGCCAACCTAAACCATCTAAGATAATATTTTCTTTAAAAATCTGATCGCCACTGACAATTCCTTCAAGATAGATCCTAACATTACCGGTATTTTGAATTAAAAGTTGATCACTGGCCTGAGCTCCAGGAGTTAGACGACCAAAATCAATCTGATTTTTGTCGATGACAAAAGCAATTTCTGGAGCTGGTGGAACTGGTTGGATTATCTCTACTCTTAACCCAACATTTTGACTAATTTCTTCCCCAACTAATAAATCCACCTGATTACTTCGGATATGACCTGATTTTTCAGCATAAACTCGATAAACTCCTGGATTGTTAATGACTAAATCGGCTTCGCCATCATTATCAGTGGTAAAAATCTGCGAATTCGCATAAATTAAAGCTTCGGCTAAAGGCTTCCACTCAGAATCTTCAAAATATTCAACTTTAGCTTCTAAATTATTTCCTGGATCAACTTTTTGACTGGCTAAAGTTAATTTGGTAGGCAACCAACCCCATTCCCCAAAATACCACAAGACCTCATCCCCTGGTTCCAAACTATATTCAGCCGCCCCAATCACTGGCATCTTATAGTTAATAAAATAAAGCCAGCCAATTAAATCATGGGCTTCCTCTTCATTAATCTTTTTTAAATAAAGTCCGAAACTAGTTTCCTCAATCAAATAAGTATAACCACAGAGAACTGAGCCATTTTCAACAATATCTAAGGCAGTAGTTGCTTTTACTTTAGCGTCGCAAATATTATTATTTTTCCCTTCAATTCTTAAATAATGTAATCTGTTTATTGGATAATAATTCTGGGTTAGAGCAATCACCGCATAGGCAGTTAAAATTGGATAACCTTTGTCCTCAGAGGCAATCCATTTAAAAGAACTATCTTCTCTTTGCAAAGATTTTAAATGATCAACTGGATTTCCGTCATTTTTGGACCAATCGTAAGGATTTTGACCTAATTTATAAATTGCTGAAATTACCCAAGAATCTGAACCAGAATCAGATTCACCACCTGGAAGATAGGGAAAGCCACCATCTTCATTTTGATTTGATTTTAAATAATCAATAGCTCCAATAATTATTGGGTCATCTGAAGAAACTCCAGCTTCCAACAGAGCCATAATGGCTGCTGCCGTATCATTAGTGTCACTGGCCCCACCAACTGCATAACTCCAGCCGCCATCTTCATTTTGATTATTCAAAATAAAATTTTTAGAATCTTGAATAATTTGATCAGAAATACTCTCTCCAGCTGAAATCAAAGCCAAAATTCCCCAGAAATCATCATTTAATAAATCAGGAGATCCAATCTGATTATCTTGATAAAAACTTTTTAATTGGGCAAAAAAATCAATATTACCAAAAGTTCTTGGGTCTTTACCTGCAGCAGTTAAGGCTAAAATGGTTTTTTCATAATCAGTAGCTAAATTGCCAGTAACTTCTTCCAGATGATTTAAATCTAAATCTGTTTCACCAGCCGCTACCAAAGCCATGGTTATCCAGGAATCAGGAGTCTGGGCTTTAAGGTAATTTATGGTAGAAGTATTTATTTCAGCTAAACCTGGTAAAACTAACCAAAAAACTAAGGTTCCTATCAAAAAAATTAAGATTGTTCTTTTCATATATTTTAAAACCCACTCTCCTCGAGTGGGTCAAGTTATTTAAAAATTAAAATAACCTTTTCCCTTGGGCTCGAAGAGAAAGAGTAGAACGGATTTGAGGTAGAGTCAGCTTTCTGGCTTGTCCCATTTTGGGCATCACAGCTGCGGCCCAGCGCCTGATTTCCTGCCTACCGGCAGGCAGGTACAGGACTTTCCTGACCGTCCTAAAAATTTAGGCTACCTCTTTTGTTAATTTATTTTATTTTAGCTTTCCAAAATTCCTTGTCAATACCTTATTAGGAATTTACCAAGGAACAATTTCTTTCCAAATGGGGACTGGAAATCCCATCTGAATGATGTTTGAATCTGTTGATCCGCCGAGATTAGTGGCAACTGCTTTGTAATATCTCTCAGAAAATGTTGGATTATTATCATCGCATTCCAAGGGTTGAGGAACAGAAATATTTTCACAAATGATAGTTGGAGATTCGAAAGCCACTGAGGAATCTCGCAAAACTGTGTAAGTAACTGGACCACCAGCATTAGTATAAGCAGCCTCAGTCCAGGTTAAACGAATCGTGTTGCCAACCCAGAGACCGGACAATGTAAAATTACCTGGCACGGCAATAGGAACTGAGACTTCAATGATATTGGAGGCAATTCCGTCAGGGGCATTAACATTATAGGCAAATACCTGATATTCATAAGTTTGACCATCGACAACAGTATAATCAACATAATAGATGATTGCTTCAGGATTATCTTCTCCGGGAATTTCAGCAATCTCAATCCATTCACTGGATCGACGAAAAAGTTTATAATATTCCTCATTTCCAGCATCTGTCCAATACAAGGAAACAGCAACAATATCACCAGTTGATAGATAGAAATTTAAAGATATTTCAGAAGGATTAGGCGGTAAAGCACTACAGGCCGAAGAAGTAACTTGGGTACTAGGATCTGAAAAAACAGTATTTCCTTCTCCTGAACCTACTGCCTCAACTTTATAAACAAAAGTATTTTCTTCATCAACGATATCAAGATATCGAATGGTAGTAGCTGGTAAGCCAGCATAAATTTTAGAAAATTCTGTCTCCCCCAAAGTAATATTTTTTCTCCAGATATTAAAAGAAATAGTATAACCGGTTGGGTCTTCTCCCCATTCAATCAGAATTCTTGAGCTATATCCATAACAGGCAGCAGCGACGGTTATAACTGGTTTTGAAGGTGCTTCATAACAGAAGGGGGCTTCTTCAATAATAGCATCAGAAGGAATACTTTCTCCTTTCCCTACCGCTACTAAATAATATTCATAATTAATTCCACTTTCAACGTCACCATCAGCAAAAGAAGTTGTGGGAGGAGAAATATTAATAATGTTGGTGAAAGTTGCCTCACCTTCTCTCCTTTTATAAACACTCCAATATTCAGTTAAATCCTCTGGATCAAGATCCCAGCTAAGTAATAACTGAGGATTGGTTCCCTCACATTGAGGAGTAATAATTAAATTTGGTTTGGCTGGCAAACAAGAAAGAGTGGTTATAGAAAGTTCATTAGAAGGTGAACTTTCTTTATCTACCCCAAAAGCTTTGACATAGTATTTATATAATTTTTCTTGTTCAGGTGCACCAACATAGGTCGGAGCATCTAAAGGAATAACCCATCTAGGATCAGAAGTTTCGACAGCCGTGCTGGCACCTAAAGTTCCGTTGTTACCATAATTGCTACTATCTGAAGTGATCTGATTAGTTCCTTCGTCAAAATGCCAGGCGCCCCTAAGATCTGCTTCATTATCATATATTCCTTGATAATGCTTTTGGATTTCCTCAGCTTTTAAAGCTTGACCATAAATTCTGACCTCATCAATTTTGCCTTTGAAATAATAACCCGAATAACGACCAATTCTTATTGGAGAAGTACTTGATTGTATGGTACCAGATCTTGAAGAAGAAGTTCCAGGGATACCATTTTTATACCAGAGATGTTTTGTACCATCATAGACATAGGCAATATGAGTCCAAGTATTATTTGTCACTGTAGGACCTGAACGATACACATAGTTTCCTCCGATTCTAAAGTAGGCTCTAAGATAGCCAACGTTATTAGAATAATAAATATATAATTTGTTGTAGTAATATCCATTAATATAGTCAACAATTCCTATATAACCAGAGCCAGAAGAAGGAAAACTGGGATAAATCCAAGCTTCAATACTAGTTGCATTGGCTGGTTTTAAACTATTTGGCAAACTGCCTGAGGCAGGAATACGGACATAGTCATCTACTCTATCGAACTCTAAAGCATAACTTCCTTTATCAGTGAAAGGAGAGATTCTAGTTGAATAAGTTGAAGTAGAATTATCAGGATTAGTTCGATAGACATTATAAGAATAGGCGTTTTGACTATCTGTCCAGGTTAAAGTATTACAGGGTGTATTTTCACAACATGCAGTAGTTAAATCTGTTAAAGAAGGAGTGGTTGGTGTTAAACCACAACTATAAGTTTCGATTGATTTTGGAGCAGAAAAAGAACTTCCACCAGCTGGTCCAATTGTCTTAACCCAGTAAGTATAAGAAGCCAAGGAAGAGAGTCCCAGGTTATCCTTCCAGGTTCTGGAAGAAAATTCTGGCATATCAGAAGTAATAGTCATTATAGGAGGCTCGATGGTACTATTCCGATAAATTTCATAACTTGTAGTATTAAAAGTTGTGGCATCTGACCAAGAAATATTATTGATTGGAATAAAATTTTCACAATCAGTAATCAATAAGATAATTGAGGGAGTTGAGGGTGGGCAATAGTCAGTGGTAATAGATGCTTCTTCTGAAGGAGGACTGCTTCCGGCTTGACCATAAGCTACTACATAATAGGAATAGGTTGTATTCACGCTTACTGCTGAATCAGAGTAAGAAGTGGCCGTTGTATTTGTAAGGAATGCCCCATTTTTATAGATCGAATAATAATCAGTATTTTCAGAAGCCTCCCAACTAAGGGTCACTTGAGGATAAGAGTCAGAGCACCAAAAAGAGGCGGTCAGATTTTGAGGTTGAGTTGGACCAAAACACTCTAAAGTAGTTACATTTAAATGATCTGATTCAGTTGTTAGGCCATTTGGCCCAATTGCTTTTACCCAATAGGTATAAGATGTTAAGGGTAAAACATCATCGTCTGTAAGGATTCTCAAAGAAGGATCAGTGGTTTGAGCAACAGTTCCAATAAGGCCTTTATCTTCCCGATAAATTTCATAACTTTCTGTATGGATTGCGAAAGACCAGGAAATATCAACTATTGGTTGGGAACCCAAACAAAGGGGGGTTAAAACTAAACCAAGTTTGGTCGGTTCACAAGTTGGCATTAGAGCTGGATCAGTGGCATTTGAAAAAGTACTTCCTCCAGAACTAACTGCTTCTACCTGCCAAGTATATCTATTTTCAGACTGGGGCCCATGATGGGTCCAGCTTGCTTGGTAGATGGTTCCATTATTTCCATGATTAGAACTGTCAGAAACTTTAGTTCCGGATCCTTCATCAAAATGCCAAAGTCCTCTTAATACGTACGGGTCTGTTTCATCAGGATAGTTTCCTTGGTAATGTTCTGAAATTTCAGAGAGGTTTAAAGCCCGACCATAAATTCTGACCTCATCAATTTTCCCCTTAAACTGATTATCCGAATATGGGCCATCCCCAATTTTTATTGAATAATTGCCTGAGCGCATAGAACCTGTTCTTGAGCAAGGAGTTCCCTCGCTACCATTAAGATACCATCTTTGATATGAGCCGTCGTAAACATAAACAACGTGATTCCACTGATTGTAATTTACTCTTGGTCCGTAACAGTAGTATGATCCAGAACCAGAGCTCCAATATGGATATGCTATCAACTGGCCATTGTTATTATAATTATTTATATATATTCTACTATAAGAATATCCGTTAATTCTTCCGACAATCGCACCATATCGACAATAATAATATGAAGGGCAAGGAAGAGGATAAATCCAAGCTTCTATACTAATTTGATTAGTTGATTTTAGGCTATCTGAAATCGGAACATTGACATAATCATTGTACCCATCGAAACTTAGAGCATTGCCAAATCCTCTATCAGTAAAAGGAGAAGTTACATTGGAAAGAATAGTTGTTTCAGCTATTGTATCATCCGGATTTAATCTGTTTTGATAAAGATCATAGGAAGTAGCATTGGAACTATCGGTCCAGGTTAAATCTGCCCAGGGATAGGAACCTTGGCAATAGACTGTTGGGTCACTCAAAGTAAAAGCTCCTGGTAGGGCACAATTATAAGTAGTAATTGACTTGTAGCCCTGAGTTGATCTTATGGTGTCCAAGTATCCTACAGCCTCAACCTTATAATTATAAGTAGTCTCTGACGAAACACTGGTATCTTTCCAATTTTTTATACCAATATTATAAATTATTTTAATAGGAGTAACTTCACTATAATCTCTTCTGAAAATTTCATAACGAGTAGTGTTGGCTCCATCTGTGCTCCAGGAAAGATTGACAACCGGCTGACTAACTTCACAGCCTCTTGTTAAAGTAAGAACGGGAATAGTTGGAAGACAAGAGGGAGTGGTGATTGAAGGAATATTAGAATCAGCTGGTGGAACTCCCTTCGGGCCATTTGAGACAACTTTATAATAATAGGTGGTAGAGGTAGAAACTCCAGTATCTTTCCAAGTTCTTGAAGAAAACTCAGGGGAGTCTTTTTCAAAGGTAATTAAAAGTGAAAGCTCAGCTGCCGAAGGTCCCCGATGAATTTCATAACTGAAAGTATTAGTCGTCTCTGTCCAGGAAAGGTTAACAACTGGCTGGCCTTCTTCACAAGTGGTTGATAAAGTTAAGGTTGAGAACGAAGGAGGTATACAACCTACAGCTTTAATCGTCTGGCTATTTTCAGAAATGGTACTAGTTCCTCCTTTTCCGTAGGCAATGACATAGTAAGTATATTCATATCCAGTTTCTATTGCACTATCAACATAGGAGATCTCGAGTAAATTAACAATCGCTACTTCATTCCGATAAAGAGTATAATAAACAACGTTATCTGAAGGAGTCCAGGAAATACTTATTCGAGTATCTTCGCCAACACAAAAGGCTTCAGGTTCATCTAAAACTGGAGGTGGTGAAGGAGGCACAATGGTGGCACAATCAATATCCTTAGTAACCGAATTAGAAACTAAAGGAGGCAATGCAGGAACAATCGCCTCAACATAATAGGTATGGGTACAAACTTGCCCGGGGCAGATGTCTAGATCGAGGTAATCAATATATGTGGTATTTGTTATTCCTATATTTTGGGCTAAGAATTCCCCTCCTCGATAAATATTATAGTGAGTTGCTTCTAAAGTAGCAGTCCAGGAAAGGCGCATGCTAAATTCCTCACAATTTGACTCAACTTTTAAAAATGGAGAACAACGTGGAATATCTATTTGCAAGACATTAGAATCTTTTCCAGCAGTCTCCCAGATTGCCTTGACATAATAAGAGATTTTCCCTCCCTGATGATAGGTATTAGCCAAGCTTTCAACCAAATTGTCATCATAACTTGTAATATTAAGAGTCTTCAAAAGTGAAAATTCAGTTTCAGCCTGGGCTTTCCGATAAATTTGATAATTTTGGATACCAAGTAATTCATTCCAAGATAAACTAACATAAGGTCCACCAGGCTCACTTGTTTTACAACTTGCTGAGACATTAAGGGTTGGTGGACAGGCTGGAGCCTCTTGAGGGATGATCTCAGAATTCTTAGTCATTCCATCCTGCCAAATAGCCCGAATAAAATAATTATAAGTGCTTGTACCAACAATGTCTGGGCCATCCTCGTAAATAGTATCGGTAGTCGAATGAATTTTTGAACCATCTCGGTAAACTTCATAGGTTGATATATCTCCTGAGACTGAACTCCAATTTAAAGTGACATAGGGACCATCGGCTTTACAAGAAGTTGTCGGAGGAGAAAGAACTGGTGGACAATAGGGAGCTAGGGCAAGAACTTCATTAGAGAAAAAAGTATCCTCTCCTCTTTCTGCTCTGATTTGATAAAGATAATTTTTATCACTATCAATTGTGTTATCGGTATAGAAAGTATCTTTTGTAACAGCTATTTCAGTATAATTCACTTCCCCTTCAATTTTGCGCAAGACATAATAATCCGGGTCACCGAGAATGGTCGATGTCCAAGCAAGACCGACGAAGGCTTCTGAACCAATACAATCTGGTGAAGGATCATCAAGAGTAATTGATTCTTCTAGGGCTATTAAAAAAATTGGCCAAGACAAAATTATGGCCGAAATTGAAAAAACTATTAAAATAAATTTTTTATTATTTTTCTCCATCTTTAAAAGCTCTTTGGTAAAACCCTAATTTTGATTGCCTCAAACTCCTCTGCTTGACTAATGTCCTGGTTAGAGACAACCTCAATATAATCACCTGTTTTAAGATCTTTGAAAGTTATTGAGGCTTCTTGGGGTGTTCTTCTATTTGGTTCAGTCTCGACAAAAGTTAAATGACTAAATTTTGTAAATGGGGTAACTATTACTTTTCTTATCTCAGTTTTTTGAATGGGCTGGCCAGTTTCATCTATTTGTATTATGGTTGCTTCTAAAACAAGAGAGTCTTTTAAAAATTCTATTTTTTCAATTGAGCCTGCCAGATTGTACAGAACTTTTGGCTGAGTAATTTCTGGAACCTCTGGAGAAATTTCTGCTTTCGGAGGAGCCTTTGGCTTAAGAACAAGAGTCAAAGCGATCAAGATAATAAAAATTAAAACCAGGCTAATAACAATAATTTTTTTCATATTTTTATCTATTTAACGCCAATCTACCCTCCTTTAAATCTTTTAATTTTGGGGAGTAAATTAACATTAAAATGAAAGTTAAAACGATTTCTATACCTTTATAATAGTTTTAACTCTAACAAGAAGCTTGTCAAGGAAAATATAATACGGGCGCTAGAGAATTTGAACCCCTGTAAAAGGAGCTTAGCTCCTTTTACGAAGAAAATTCTCGGGCGAAAAGTGGGCACTGTGAGATTCGAACTCACGACCTTTTTCACCCGCCTAAATTTGAGCGATATGGGCGTGTGTGGACTTGAACCACAGACCTCTGCAATGTGAGTGCAACGCTCTAACCAACTGAGCTACACGCCCAAATTTTTGGCGGGCAAGTGTGAAACGAATGCGAGGGGCCCGCCTCTGGCGGGAGGGTGGTGGGAGGGTTGTAGTCTAACCTCTGAGCTAAGTGCCCAATTTTACTTAACCCATTAAAATATTATAATAAATAAAAGGGGAAGATGCAAATATTTGAGCTACATTTTAATCCAAAGGCTGAAGAAGATCTAATTTTTGATAGTTTTTGTTATACGCCCGCAAATGTCTATGAAAAGAGGTTGGGAGGTTTGTATTTAGTTGGAGAGCTAAAAAATGCCCTACCCCAAAACTTTCGCCTTTTAGATAACTTAGCCAAAATTATTAAAGGAAAATTTTATGGTTTCCCAGTTCAATCAATTGAGGAAAGTCTTAAAGAAAGTCTTAAGCGGGCTAATGAATTTTTGGAACAAGAAGTTAAAAAAGACAATACTAGTTGGTTGGGAAATTTGAATTTTGCTGTAATTTCTTTAAAAAACTTTAATTTAAACTTTACTAAATTTGGAGATCTAAAAATTTTATTATTAAGGGAAGGTCAAATAGTTAACATTGGTAGGAGATTGGAGCTTCAAGAAATTGAACCTTACCCCTTAAAAGTATTTCTAAATGTTGTCTCTGGAAAATTATCAAGGGAAGATATTATTTTTATCTCCACAAAAGAGGTCTTTGATCTTTTTTCAAGAGAGAATTTAGTAGATGAGATAGCCCAAATTCCAGTTGAAGAAAAATTTTCTGAAAAAAAATTAAAAAAAATTCTAAAAAATAAAGAGAAAATCTTATCAGAAATCTCAGGAGTCTGTCTCTTAATTGTACTGAAACCTGAATTTTTACTAAAGCGGGCTTTAAGTTTTGAAAAAGAAGTTCCAGTTCTCCAAATCGGAAAAATTTTCAAACCCCTTGTTACTAAAATAACCACGTGGAAGTCTACCTTCCGCAATATATGGAAGTCTGCCATCTCCAGTAAGATAAGTAAAGAGAAATTAAAAATTTCTCCCAAAGTTTCTCCCCAGAAAATTTTAAAAAAACTCAGCATTTCCCCAAAAATTAAATTCTCTAAAGATTTTAAAAAGAAACTAATTTTAATTTTTGCTCTAATTTTTTTCCTTTTGTTGGGATTTTTTATTTTTAAAAGGAGGAAAGAAGTTTCTTTAAGGGAAACTCAAAATATCTTTTCAGAAATTCAAGCAAAAATTAATTTGGCTGGAGATTTCTTAATCTTAAAAGATGAAGAAAAAGCCAATTCGATACTAAAGGAGGCTTGGGAAGAAATTTTACCTTTAATTGAAATTAAGCACCCTTTAAAAAATGAGATTCTGGCTTTAAAAGAATCAATTGAAGAAAATCTCCAAAATCTAAACAAATTAGAAAAAATTACTACACCTAAAATTTTATTTGAATTTTCAGAAAAGGAATTTTTGCCCCAAAAAATAGTAGGGCTTGACAAGGTCTTATATTTTTTTAATCCTTATTCTAAGGACCTCTACAAGTTTGAGGAGGGAGAAAAAATTAAAATAGAAACTAATCAAAAATTTAATAAGGCTGTTCCTTTTGATAAAGATTCAATTTTATTCTTTTTGGAACCTGATAAGTTAATTTTTTTGAAAGAAGATCGATTTGGAGAAATTTTTTCTTTAAAATCTCCTTACCCGGATTTTAGCTGTAATGACTTATCGGTTTTTAGAAGAAATATTTATTTTTTAGATGAGAAGACAGGAGAAGTTATAAGATATTCATCACCTTTGGAAACCTATAAAGATTTCCCAAAATTCTGGTTGAATCCTGAAACCAAAAAAGTCACCGATGCAAAATCAATAGCTATAGACGGAAGTATCTGGATTTTAAATCGTGAAAACAATATTGATAGATTCTATCTTGGAGAATATCAGGAAACTTTGATTTTGGACTTCTTTCCTTACTCAAAAAACATCGAGAAAATTTTAATTAACCAAAACTTACCTTACCTCTTCCTTATGGAACCTGAACAATCGCGAATAATTATTTTAAATAAATCAGGTCAGATAATTTCCCAATTTCAAAGTGAAAAATTTGACAATTTAAAAGATTTTGCCGTCTCTGAAGATGGTATAATTTATCTATTAAATGGCCTAAAAATTTATCAAATTAAACTCCAATGAAACAGCTCAGTCATAAAGAATTTAAAAAAATGATTCTTAAATCTTGGCAAAGGATTGAAAGAGACAAAGAGGAGATTAATAAAATCAATGTCTTCCCTGTTCCTGATATGGATACCGGAAATAATTTAGCTAGAACCTTAGAGGGTATAAAAAAAGCAATTGAAAATAGAGAATTTAAAGATTTAGATGAGTTGTCAGAAACTGTTCTTGATAGTGCTCTGGTTTCTGCTCAGGGGAATGCCGGGGTAATTTATACTGGTTTTTTAGCAGGTTTCCTGCCTCTTCTTAATAAAAATCCAATCGATTCTAAAAAATTAGCTCAAGCTTTTGAAAAAGGAGCAAAAAAAGCCAGAGCGGCTATTCAAAATCCAAAGGAGGGTACTATTTTAGATGTCATAGATGCCGCAACTGAAAGTATTAAAAAAGAATCAGAAACTGAAAAAAATCTAAGCTTGTTATTCAAAAAAGCAGTTGAGAAAGCGAAAGACGCTCTCTTGGCAACTCGTGATAAGATAGAAGTTCTAAAAAAGGCAAATGTAGTTGATGCAGGTGGTTTAGGTTTCCTAATGATTTTAGAAAGCTATCTTGGAGTTTTAAAAGGTGAAAAAAAAGAAAAAACAAAACAAAAACCTTCAGAAAAAATTAGAAGATTTATCCAGACAATTTCTTATCGTTATGAAGTTGTTTTTTTAATTAAAAATCTAAAAATTAAAATTAATGATTTAAAAGAAAAACTTGGCAAACTGGGAAATTCCCTTGAAGTTTTGCAAATTAAGGATAAAATAAAAGTCCATATTCATACTGATGAACCAGATAAAGTTAAAGAAATTGCCAGAGATTCCGGTGAAATTTTAGACCTCGGGGTTGAAGATATGGCAAAAGAAATTGCAGGTGAAGAATCTCAAAAAAAGGTCTCTATAGGTCTTGTTACTGAAGATATCTCTGATCTTCAAGAAAAAATCTTGGAAAAATATCAGATTGAGATAGTCCATACTATTCTTGACTGGCCGGAAGTAACTAATTTACCCGGTGAAAACATTTATCAAAAAATGCGGGAAGCTGAAAAAAGAGGAATTAAAGAGCTGGGGAAAACTTCACAAGCTCCCCCAATAGCCTATCTCAAAGCTTATCAGAAACAGCTTCAGAGATTTGAAAAAGTTCTTTGTATTACTATTACCTCAAAAATCTCGGGAAGCTATAATTCGGCCTGTCAGGCAAGATTAATATTGGATGACCCTTCTAAAGTTTATGTCTTAGATTCTCTAAATGGTTCAGCTGGCCAGGCTCTTTTGATTTTGCGGGCAATTGAGTTAATCCAGGAACAAAGAGAAATTGATGAAATTATTGAAGAACTCAAAAATTTAATTCCAAAAATCCGCTTATATTTATTTTTTGAAGATCCAAAATGGATAGAGGCAAGCGGAAGAATAAGCCATTCTCAGGCAAACTGGATAAGAAGGATGAAAAAAATGGGAATAAGACCCTTACTGGAAATAAAAAATGGTGTAATCGCTAAAGGAGGAGTTTCAATTTTTGCCAAAGATATTTCAGAAGCTCTCTTTAAAAAAATTGAGAAAGAGAGTAAAAAAATTAGAAAAGAAGGTAAAAAAATCAGAGCAATAATTACTCATGCTGATAATCCTGAAGGAGCTGAAAAATTAAAAAAGATGTTAAAAGAAAGAACAGGAGCTGAAGTTCCCTTTGTCAATTTAGTTTGTACCTTGGTTGGCTCGAGACTGGGTCCGGGAGGCCTACTTGCTAGCTGGCACGAAATTTAAACCCAGTAGGACAATGACATTGTACTACTGGGTAAAAATCACTTATAATATAAAATATATGAAGAATTTCATTAAAGGAGTTGGAATGACAAAGTTTGATTATACCCAGAAACCCTGGTGGCAATTTGCCTATACAGCTGCAATGGAAGCTTTAGAAGATGCCAATATGAAAATTTCTGATATCGATGCAATTTTGTTTGCTGCCATTTCCAGCGCTGCCGGTGGCGAGCACCAAACCCATAAAATCTCCCTTTTGTCTGATTTATTCAAAACCAATGTTCCAATAATTGAAACTACCGGTGTTTGTTCAGGTTCCTCAATTGCTCTCTGGACAGCCTGCCGTCTTAATTTTAAAAATATTTTGGTTCTTTCTGGAGAGAAAGTGGTTGATAATACTACTGATATAGTTACTGACAGAATTCTATCAGCTGCTGAAAGAGTAATTGAACAAAGTGAAGGAATGCTTTTTCCGGTCCAAAAGGTTTTCATCTGGCAGCAATATAGTAAAAAATATGGGGCTACAATGGATGATTTAGCTCTAATTTCTTATAAAAATCATCAAAATGGTGCTTTGAATCCCACGGCCTATTTCTATAATCGGCCGATTTCTTTAGAACAAATCAAAAAATCCCCAGTAGTTGCCTCACCTTTCAGGTTATTCGATTGCTGTATATCAGTTAATGCTGGAACGGCAGCGATTGTTTCAAAAGAAAGAAGTGACATTGAAATTGCAGGCTCTGGTTTTACTACTGACTATATTTTGACTTTTGGCAGAAAGAATATTACCCATTATGAAGCCACTCAAAGAGCAGCTAAACTTGCCTATCAACAAGCTAACATAACACCTGAAGATATTGATCTAGCTGAAGTTCATGATGCCTTTACCTCAGATGAGTTGATTGCCTATGAAGATTTAGGCTTTGCCCCGGTTGGGAAAGGAGCAGAATTAATAAGATCAGGTAAAGTAAATTTAGATGGCCAGCTACCGGTTAATCCTTCAGGGGGATTGAAGGCAAAAGGTCATCCCATTTCCCCAACCGGATTAGCCCAAATTGGAGAGATTACCAATCAACTTCGCGGTCGCTGTGCAACGCGTCAGATAAAAAATGCCAAAATTGGCTTGTGTCATAACATTGGAGGAAATGCTGGTAATGTTGTCGTCCACATTTTAAGAAAATTATAAAAAAATACTTCAATTTGCAAATGCAAACTGAAGGCCACAACTATGAAAATTTTATTAATTTGGCCAAAATTTCCCAATACTTTCTGGAGTTTCAAATATGCCCTTCCTTTTATTGGAAAGCGGGCAGCCTTTCCTCCTCTGGGCTTACTAACAGTAGCTGCTTTATTACCCAAAAAATGGGAGAAAAAAATAATTGATCTAAATATTGAAAAGTTAAACGAAAAAGACATTTTATGGGCAGATTTTGTATTTATTTCAGCTATGGTTGTCCAAAAACAATCGGTAAAAGAAATCGTTAAAAGAGCTAAAAATTTTGGTAAAAAAATTGTTGCTGGCGGTCCTCTTTTCACCACAGGTTTCGAAAATTATTTAAAAGATATAGATCACTTTGTTTTGGGAGAGGCTGAAATTACTTTGCCTCTATTTTTGGAAGATCTTGAAAAAGAAGGCTTGAAAAAAATATATAAATCTGAAAAATTTGTAGATATAGGAAAATCTCCTATTCCTCTCTGGGGATTAATTGATATGAAAAAATATGCCTCAATGAGTATTCAGTATTCCCGAGGGTGTCCTTTTAATTGTGAGTTCTGTGATATTATTCTTTTAAATGGTAGAGTCCAGAGGGCAAAAGATAAAGATCAAATCTTAAGAGAACTAACTGCCTTATATAATCGTGGTTGGCGGGAAGGCGTCTTTTTTGTTGATGATAATTTTATCGGAAATAAAAAGAAATTAAAAGAAAAAATTTTACCAGCACTGATTGAATGGATGACCGACAAAGGATATCCATTTTTCTTGAATACTCAGGTATCGATAAATCTTGCCGACGATGAAGAGTTAATGAAGTTAATGGCGAAAGCTGGATTTAATACTGTATTTGTTGGTATTGAGAGCCCAAACGAAGAAAGTCTGGCTGAATGTGGTAAATTTCAAAATATAAACCGTGATTTATTAAGCTCCGTTAAAATTATTCAAAATCAGGGTCTGCAAGTTCAAGGAGGATTCATTATTGGATTTGATCACGATACCACCTCAATTTTTGACCGAATGATTAATTTTATCCAGAAAAGTGGAATAATTACAGCCATGGTTGGTTTGCTACAGGCGGCACCAAAAACAAGATTATGGAAAAGATTGAGGAAGGAAAAACGTTTAATGGGGGAGCCGACTGGCAGTAATACCGATTGCACAATAAATTTTATTCCTAAAATGAACCCTCGGGTTCTAATTTCAGGTTACCAAAGGGTGATGAATACTATTTATAGACCTGAAAATTACTATCAAAGATTGATAACATTTTTAAAACGATATAAACCAAAAAGAAAAGAACCTTTTCAGTTAAATTGGCAAAAATTTTTAGCCTTTTTGAAATCAATCTGGATTTTAGGAATTGCTGAAAAAGAAAGGCTCCATTATTGGAAGCTTATCTTCTGGAGTGTTTTTAAAAAACCCAAGCTTTTTCCAATAGCGATTACGTTAGCAATTTATGGATTTCATTTTCGAAAAATCTCAGAAGAGAACTTATCGATTAAAAGTTAAGAGATATGTTTTATCAGTGTCCAAAATGTAAAAAAACTTGGCAATATCCGATTGAAAAATGCCCGGATTGTTTTTTGAAGTTAGAGCGAGTATTTTCTGAAAAAATAAAAGTGGTTGCTGTCTCTCGAGTAAATATTCCTACCCCTTTACATCCGAAAATTCCCTATTTTGTTTTACTTTTGGAGGATGACAAAGGAAGAAAATGGGTTCAAAAATCAGTAAAAGAATATAAAGCGGGCTCTGAATTTAAAATCGAATCAACCCAAGATAAAAATGCCGTAGCTATCTGGCGAGTAAAATATGATGTTTTAGAAGCAATCGAAAAAGTAGTCAGCTTAATTGAAAAGATAAATCCCGCTGTAAAAACCTTAATTTTACCAACCCTGATTGCTCCCCGTCATCCCTATTTTGCCCAAAATACCAGCCCTGAGGTTTTAAACCAACTAATTAAATTTCTAATCCAAAGGGGAGTAAAAAAAGAAAATATCAAAGTTGCTGCCCAGAGCTTTAACGATTTTCCAATTACAGCTTCGGCTAAAAAATCAAAGTTTTTATCTGTTTGTGAAAAAAATAAAGTTCAAATTTTAGATCTTTCTCAAAAAGGTTTCAAAAGACTACAACCCACCCACCGCCCTTCAATCCCCCCCACCCACCCTAAAACAGAAAATTTTATTTTTGATGTTTCAGAAGAAGTTTTCAAAAACGATTTAATAATCAATTTGCCAATTTTAAAACTTGATAAAAAAATAGGAATAAGAGGAGCCTTAGAGAACCTAACCAGGTTTCTGAACAAAGAATCCTATTTGGGCTTGAAATATCTATACGGAGAGCAAAAGTTAATCCTTTCCCTCAAAGAGGTCTTACCCGAAATTCTAACTATAGCTGATGCCATATCAATCCAAACACCAAACACTTTTACTGCCTTTTCCGGTCTGATTTTAGCCAGTTTCAATCCCTTGAATTTAGACCGAGTAATGGCTGAAGTGGCTTTGATTGATTTGCCAGAATATTTGAAATCTGTTAATCTAAATAAAATCAAGATTGTCGGCAGAGAGATTGCTGAGGTCCAATATGATTTAAAAAGTATGATTTAAAAAATTAAAAATAGTCGCGAAGCCACGGGTTATAAGGTCCCGGGCGAGCGACACCTTTAAGTTTTTAGCGGTTGGACACCTTTTTCTGAAAAAGGGGTCCAAGTAGAATTATGTATAACTTCAAAAACAAAGTAGTCCTAATTACCGGCGCTGCCCAAGGAATAGGAAAGGCGATTTCTCTAAAATTTGCCTCATTTGGAGCAAAATTGGCTCTAAATGACATTTTTACTCAGGAAGAAAATCTAAAAAAAGTGATTTCAGAAATCGGAGAAAAAAGTGAAGCACGCTATTTTTTAGCCGATGTTTCCAAATTAGAGGAGGTGAAAAAAATGATTCAAGATATTAAAAAAGAATTTGGCAGATTAGATGTTTTGGTCAATAATGCTGGAATCATCCGGGATAGAACCTTAGCTAAAATGACAAAAGAAGAATGGCAGAAAGTTATTGATGTTGATTTAACCGGGATTTTCAACTGCTCCAAAACGGCCCTACCTCTTCTTGTTCCAAATCAGGGGAAAATTATTAATATCTCCTCGGTTGTTGGTCAAAGAGGAAATTTTGGTCAGACAAATTATGCTGCAGCAAAAGCTGGAGTAATTGGCTTCACTAAAGCCCTGAGCAAAGAGGTGGGAAGATTTGGAGTGAGGGTCAACGCCATCGCGCCCGGTTTCATTGAAACAAAAATGGCTGAAGGAGTTCCTGATAAAATGAAAACTATAATCAAACAACTAACTTCTCTCGGTAGATTTGGAAAACCAGAAGAGGTTGCTAATGCTGTAATATTTTTAGCCTCAGATGAAGCCAGCTTTATTACCGGCGCAATTCTGAATCTTGATGGTGGATTGGCAATCTAATCTTTTTTAAAAATGAATAAAGACTACAACCCACCCACCACATCCTCCCCGAGCAAACTCGGGGCCCCTGAAATAAAAAAGATTATTCCTTATGATGATCCTTTTTTATTTGTGGATGGAGTAGAAGAAATTGGTGAAAATTTTATCATAGGTCACAAACAAACAAAGCCTGAAGATTATTTCTTTAAGGGCCATTTTGTTGATTTCCCAATAATGCCAGGGGTTTTAGTTGTTGAAGCAATTGCCCAGCTTTCGAGTATTTTATTACGTCGAAAAATTGGCAAAGACCACCAAAAAAAACATATCTTAGCCTACCAGGTTAAAAATGCCTCTTTTTACAAACCAATTTTTCCAGGAGATAAAATCATTTTAAAGGCAAAAGTTTTAAATATTATTGATGAAAAAATCTCCAAAATTTTAGGCTCAGCTCTTGTTGGTAATGAGCCAAAATGTGAAGTAAGATTTATTTGCGCTATCATTGATAAAAAGGAATTTGAAGAAAAATACAGAAGTAAGTGAAAATGTTTGAGAAAAATAAATTAACAAAACTTTTGGGAATTCAGTATCCAGTTATTCAAGGAGGAATGGCTGGCATCTCTGAAGCCAATTTGGTTTCAGCGGTTTCTAATGCCGGGGGCTTAGGAACAATTGGCGCAGGACTTATGCCAGATACTTGGTTAAGAGAAGAAATTAAAAAAACAAAGCAGCGAACTGAAAACCCTTTTGCTATTAATCTTTTTATCCAAAATCCCAAACTAGAAAATTTAGTAAAAATAATAATTGAAGAAAAAGTTCCTATTGTTTTTACTGGTGGAGGCAATCCCCTGCCCCTATTTCCTTATTTCAAGAAAGCAGGAATAAAAATTATTCCCGTAGTTCCTTCTCCGAGATTGGCAAAGAAAATGGAAGAAAATGATGCAGACGCGGTAGTTGTTGAGGGATCGGAGTCGGGAGGTCATATTGGAGAGTGTACCACTTTTGTTTTAATTCCACAGACTAAGAAAATTTTAACAAAAATCCCCCTAATTGCAGCCGGGGGAATTTATGATGGAAAAACAGCAGCTGCCGCTTTTTTGTTAGGAGCCGATGGCATCCAAATGGGAACCAGATTTTTAGCCAGCAAAGAATGTCAGATTCACACAGACTACAAAAAAAAGATTTTAGAGGCAACGACTGACGAAATAAAAGTTGTTCTCCGCTTTACCGGTCATCCCTTAAGAGTAATCGAGAACCAGCTCTCTGAAGAGTGGCAGAAATTGGAAGAAAAAGGGGCCTTTCCAGAAGAAATAAAAGCTCAAAAAATAGTTAGTGGGAGAATAACCTCAGGTGATATTGAAAAAACACCCCTTTTAGCTGGATTTTCAGCTGGTGGAATTGCAGACATTAAAAGCTGCAAAGAAATAATTGAAGAAATTATAAAAGAAATGAAAGAAACAATTAGAGAGTTGAGCGAAAATTTATGAATCTTTTTGTATCTTATTTTTGTAAAATTTTTCTCCAACCAATAGTTGGAAAATTATTTATTAAAGAAGTTAAGGACAGACAAAATATACCAAAAAGAAATTTTATTCTAGCTGCAAATCATCAGAGCCATCTAGATCAAATAGCAACAGGTTTCTTGTGTGTACCAAGAAGATATCATTATCTCGGTCAAACTGACAGTTATACAGGATTTACCAAACTATTTTTATATATTTTGTATTTTATCGCCGGGGTTATCCATGTAAATAGAAAAAAGGAGGAATCCAGGAAAAGAGCAGCAGAGCAAGCTATTGAAGCCCTAAAAAAAGGGGCTTCTCTTGTAATTTATCCTGAGGGAACAAGAACAAGGACAGGAGAGATTCAATCGGGAAGATTGGGAGTGGCAAAAATTTTTTTAAAAACTGGAGTCCCAATTTTACCAGTTGGAATTGAGGGAACTTTCGAATTAATGCCCCCTGGTAAAAGTTTTCCGGAAATAAAAAGAATAGTTAAAATCAATATTGGAAAGCCTCTCTTTTTTAAAAAAGAATTTTTTGAAGCAAAAAAAATAAAAGAGAACTCAATTGAATATCAGAAAATTTTAAAAAAAATTACCAATAAGATAATGGATGAAATTTCTTTTTTAGCTAACAAAAATAAGCTAAATTTAACTTGATCTTATGATAAAAAATATTCTCTGTATGGCAGTAAAGTTAGAAAAAATGGCAAAAATTATTAAAAGATAAATTAACCAAGAGAGGTTAAAAATACCCAAAACCATTGAAAGAAAAATTAAAATCATTCTCTCTGGTCTTCCAAAAAGACCTTTTTTAAATTCTTTTTCTACTACTCTTTTTTCAAGAGCTGCTGCCTTTGAGTAAGTAGTCATTAAGGATCCAAAAAGGCAAAGAAAAATCCAGAAATTGGCTGAAAAAAGAAAATCAGGAAGAGGTAAAAACAAAAAGCCCAAAATCACCATTCCTTCCACATATCGATCGCAAATTGTATCTAAATAGGCTCCCAATTTTGTTATTTTTTGGGAAGCTCTAGCCACTGCTCCGTCAATAAAATCGGAAAAAGAAGCTAGAAGAAGAAAGAAAATTGCCAAAATCAAATTATTTGTGGCTAAAAAGAGAAAACAAAAAAAACTAAATAAAAGAGAAATTAGAGTAAAGAAATTTGGATGAATTTTAGATTTAGAAAAAAACAGCCCTACCTTTTCAGAAATTAATTTAAATTTTTCTCGTCTTTCCTCTAACATTTAGCTTTTGTAAAATTTACCCGGTAGTACAACTCGTTTTTAACATTGATTTAGTTAATCTCGCTCCGGTTATGGCAATAGCGCTGTTGTCCTACCGGGTTTATCTTTTCAGATTCTTAAATTTAGCGATATTCCTTTTTAGATGGTCTCCTAATTTTTCCCAAAAGGAAATTCCCTCAAAACCAACCTTAACATTTCTTTTTCTTATTTCTTCTAAAACTTCGCTGGCAGATAAATTTTCTTTTGGAATTTCCAGATAGGCTTTACCAATAAAATCTACTGAATGAGCATCAGAACCGGCAGTAAAGGGAAGATTAAATTTTTCAGCGAATTCCAGAGCTTCTATATTGCAGAAATTAAAAAACAAGGAAGCATTAAAGACCTCAATAGCTACTCCTTTTTCTTGAAAGAAATCTTTATATTTCTCAATTTCTTTAAAACCCAAAAAATAATCAAAAGGGTGAGCAATTGCTGCTAGCCCCCCTTGATCAATTATTCTTTTTATTGTTTCTCTAACTGACAGCCCATCAGGGATTTCTTTTTGAATACCCAAACCCAAAACCTCACCTTCTTTAGCTCTGCTTTCAATTCCTGGAATAACCAAAATGGGTTTTCCTTTAGCAAAACGGAGGGCTTCAATTGCCCCCTTTATTTCTCCATGATCGCAAATGCAGATGCAATCAATTTTTTTTGAGATAGCCGCATTAACAACTTCTTCTGGAAAAGGAAGACCGTCATAGGAAAAATTAGTATGCATGTGCAAATCAGCTTTCATAATATTAAGGAAGTTTTTCTTTCCACTCTTCTAAGATTTTTTTGGCAACCTCTCTACCGCCTAAACCAAAAGCAATTCCACAAGCTAAAACGATTAATCCCAAAATGGCAATGAAAAGGCTTAAAATCAAATTAGGTACTATTTGGAGTTGGTATAAAATGGCCAAAGTTGCTAAAACCCAAATTGCCCGGCGAGCTCCCACCCCGAGGAATCTTGAATAAGTGAGCTCAGTTTTTCTATCTGTTTTTTTGGCAGTGGCAAGAAAAATCCGATAAGTGAAATCAACTAAAAAGACAGTAACAATGAAAATTAGTGAAGCAATAAGGATATTTGGAAAATAATTCACAATTCTTTCTAAAAATTGGCTAAATTGGGAAAGCCCGACAATCTCAAAAACCATCATCAAAAAAATAATCAAAACCAAGTATTTGGTAATCTCACCAAAAAATTTAGCCATATCAAGTTTCATTTCCGCTCGGGCAAAAGCTTCCTTCCAACCCAATCTTTTCATTATCTGGTTAAGACGGATTTTATTTAAGAAATCCCTCACTATTTTACTGACAATCTTAGAAATAATGATACCTACTATCAAAACTAAAAATGCTCCTAAAACCTGGACTAAAACTACCCGATTAATTTCTGGAAAAATAGAAAAATCAAACATATTATTTAAGTATACCTTTTTTAAAAAAAAAGCAAAATTTTTAGATCTTACTATCACTAATTTTCAACCAAAAACCAATTCTATTTACAATGATATGTAAAAGAAAACTAAGAAAAAGAATGTAAAAGAAAGCTAAAATTTGAATTTTAAAAAAGGGGCTAACTAATACAAAGGAGCCGATGACAAAACTTATTTGGTCAAAAGGAATCCAAGATTTTCCCGGGTCAATTTTCTGTCTTCTCTTTAAAAAACTAGAAATCAAATCTCCCAATAAAGCTCCAAAAGAAAGTAAGAAACCAAGGAAAAAGACATTAATTTCCTGATAATTAAAGAAGCTTAATTTTTTAAAAAAGGGAAATTGCCAAAGGAATCTTTGAAGGAAAGTTACTAAAATACCAATTAAAACTCCTAGAATTATCCCCCGCCAAGTTTTATGATGACCAAGAATCGGAAATCCTTGATATTTCTTTCCAAAATCAACCGGTTTTGCTAAGGATTTCAAAACGCCAGCTTTTTTAGCAAAAGTTGGAGTCATATTAGCAAAATAGGCAGGAAGAAAAAAGTAAAGGCACCGGAGAATAAAAATCCAATCCATAAGAAATTTGTCCAATAGAAAGGAACCTCACTATTGGATTTATTTTAATTCAACTTTTGCTCCGGCTGTTTCCAATCTTTTCTTCATCTCTTCAGCCTCCTCTTTCTTAACATTTTCTTTAATTAGCTGGGGACCAGAAGCTGTACCATCAACTAAATCCTTTGACTCTTTCAAACCCCTTCCAGTAATATCACGAACTGCCTTAATTACTTCTATCTTTTTATCTCCTATCTCTTTCAAGAAAACACTAAAAATAGTCTTTTCTTCAGTAGGCGCCGCTGCCGGGGCAACTGGGACAGGAGCTGCAGCTACTGGCTGAACAGCCGAAACACCAAATCTCTTCTCTAAAATCTTCACCAATTCAGCCAAATCTAAAACTGACATTTTCTCAATCTCTTCAACCAATTTTTTGAATTTTTCTGGAACCTTTACCCTGTTATCTGCTTTAGTAGATTTTTTGGGGTCGATTTTTTTCGGTTCTTCTTCTTTTTTTTCAACCATGTTTTTAATTTCGAGCAAAGCGAGAAATCAAGGTTCTGCTTTGCAGATTCTTATTTTTTAATCGCACTTAAAATAAAAATTAGGCCTTTTAAATTTCCCTCCAAAATATTAACAAAATTTGAAATTAGAGCTGACACATCCCTGACTAATCTCGCCAAAAGCTCATCCCGAGTAGGAAGTTGAGCTAAAGTAATTATCTCGCCTGACTCTCTAAATCTTTCTTCAAAATAACCTCCCAATATTTTCAAGTTCGGATTCTCTAAAGAAAACTGATAAGTAATCTTAGCTGGTGAAATTGTCTCTTTAAACCCAAAAATAACTGCCATTTGCCCTTTTAATTTTGCTACTTCTCGAAAAAGAGCAGCGTTGTAATCTTTAAGAACGAGATTAAGTAAAGTTTTTTTAGCCACTTTTAATTGGCAATTAGCCAACTTCAATTTTTTCCTCAACTCAAAAAGATCTGTTACTTTTAAACCTGTAAAATTAACAAAAATTGTTATTTTCTGCTTTTCAATCTTTTCCTTTAAATCTTCAATAATTTTTTCTTTTTGAGTTTTAGTTAAAGCCATAATATCAATAGACAATAGACAATAAACAATAGACAATAAATAATAAATAAATAATATCTGCTTCCGCAGACATTATTTCTACGAGAATTGTTCTCGTAGAATGTCACCTCGATAGGTCTTAAATGCCTATTGTCTGCGGCAAACTCTATTTCCTATATTACTCTTTTTTATTCCTCTGTCAAGGTTTCGATCAAAGCCTGGGCAAATTTCTCAGCAGCTGCTGGACCATTTCCAGTAATCAATTTTTCATCAACCACTACCAATTCATCTTGATATATTGCTCCCCCTTCTTCTAAAATCCGAACTGGTCCTCTATCCATTGGGCTTGACCAGACAGTTGCCTTTTTGCTATCAAGAACTCCGGCTTTGGCTAAAATCACCGGCGAAATACAAATTGCTCCCAAAACTTTATTTTGTTCCACTGTTTCTTTGGCAACTTTATAAGAACTTTCATTATCTAAATATTGCAAACATCCCGGACCTCCAGTAAAAATTATTGCCTCAAAATCAGCCGGATTTAAATCTTGAATTAAGAGGTCGACTTGAATATCTCCGCCGTCAGCCCCAACAGCTGTTCCCGATTTAGTACTGACAGTAGTTATTTTTGCTCCGGCCTTTTCTAAAATCTCTTTTGGAATAAAATATTCGGCATCCCTGAAATCTCTAAAAGCAACAATCATCGCAATTTTTTTGTTTGCCAAAATTTCTGGCATATTTTATTAATATAATTTTTTTTTCAACAAAAATCAATATTGAGTGATAAGTGTTCTCGCTCTATTTAAGGTATTCTGCTTTGGCGAGATTATGTTCTTCTAAGGTTTTATTAAAAATAGTCTCCCCTGTTGGTGTCGAAAGATAATACCAATATTCACTATTTTTAGGATACAATGAAGCCAAAATACTTTCAAGACCTGGACTGCAAATTGGACCTAAAGGAAGACCTTTATATTTATAAGTATTATAGGGCGAATCAATGTGAGTTTCCTCTTTTGAAATTTTTGTTGTTTTTTTTCCGGTAAGATAGCTAATTGTTGCATCAACTTGTAAGGGAATATTATTTTTTAATCTTTTCCATAAAATGCCTGAAACTAATTTTTTATCTTCAATAGTTTTAACTTCCTTTTCCAGCAAAGAAGCCATAGTTACTATTTCAAAAATTGTTTTGCTCTGGCGATTAATTTCTTCTTTCAAATCTAGAGTAAATTTCTTATCAAAATTTTCTAACATTTTTCTAACGATTTCTTCAATTTCTTGTTCTCTAATATAATAAGTATCTGGGAAAAGATAACCTTCCAATCCTAAATTTTTTGGCTTGTCTTTTAGAAAATCAAATTCTTGAGAAAAATCTTTTGGTTGAGGTAAATCAGTCACTTTCGAATAATCAATTAACGGGAAACCTACAATTTCAAAAAGTTCTTCGGCCTGAAACAATCCTCTATTCTCCAAATACCAACCAATATCTCTGAGATTCCAACCTTCAATAATGGTAATTTTTTCTTTCATTACATCTCCTGAAACAATTTTTTTTGCAATTTCAGAAATTGTCATCGAGGATGAAAATAAATACTGGCCGGATTTAAGTCTCTTATAATTCCCGGTCAAAAGTAAATAAAGATTAAAATAAGAGTCATCTTTAATTAGACCTTTGTTTGCCAAATTCCTTGAAATCTCAAAAAAACTCTGACCTCTTTCCACTAAAAATATTTTCTCTTGACCGAATGGGTTCTCTGGCAAATAAATACCCATCCAAATAAGGAGAATTGCAATTAAAATAATAGAAATGATTAAAAAAATGCGAAATTTCATTTTTCTTTAGTAACCAACGGTACAAAGGCAAAGCCTGGATATTCTATTTCATCAAATTTTTCATCATCCTTTTTTATAAACAGCCAAATTGAAGTACCTATTGGTGTCACGATTCTTCCTCCAATATTTAACTGCTCTTTCCAGGCTTGAGGAATTTCTCTAGCTGAGGCTGAGGCTAATATTTTATCAAATGGAGCTTCTTTTTTATAACCTTTTGAACCATCAGCACAAATAAATTTAACAACTCCTTTTTCAATAAAATTGTATTTTGAAACATTTTGCTCACCAAACTCTTTTAGCTCTGGAATTATTTCAATAGCATTTACTTTTCCTTTCGGACCTACGATTTCAGCTAGCAAAGCCGTTGTCCAGCCGGAACCCGAACCGACGTCTAAAATTTTATCTCCAGGCTGAGGTGCCGATTGTTCAATCATAAAAGCAACCACCAAAGGTTGCGAGATTGTCTGACCAAAACCTATTGGTAAAGCTGTATTTGATTCAGCTAAATTTTTAATGTCCTCTGGTAAAAAATCAACTCTTTTAATTTTCTTAAAAGCTTCTATTATTCTCGGCACTTTTAACCAACCTTCTTTAATTAATGAATCAATTAGCGACATATTTGATATTTGATCTATATTTTTTATTCGTAACGAAGGGCATCGACCGGTTTAAGCTTTGCGGCACTTCTAGCTGGGAGAAATCCGGAGAGGCATCCAATCAAAAAAGAAAATGTTAAGCCAAAAATAATGAGACCGGGTGAGATAGAAGCTGAGATATAGAAAACTGGATGAATCTGGCCAACAAGTTCAATTAATTTAGCTAACCCCAATCCAAATATCATTCCTCCTATCCCTCCTACCAGACCAATAACACCTGATTCAATTAAAAAGACTGATGTTATAGTAGAACTTTTCGCTCCAACTGCTTTTAAAATTCCTATCTCTCGAGTTCGTTCATGGACAGAAGTATACATTGTGTTCATTATACCTATTCCTCCTACAATCATTGCAATACTGGCAAAGGCAAAAACCGCAAGTTGAATTACGCCCATAATGTTACTAACCATTCCAGTCATTGCTTCATTGGTTAAAACAGAAAAAGAACTCTCTTCTTCCCCTCTTTGTCTTCTTCTTGTTTCCAAAAGATTCTCCTTTATGTCCTCTGCCACTTCTTCAGGAGAAAATCCGGATGCAATTTTGGCAACAGCCTGGGGTGCACCTTCTTTTTTACCTGTAATTTCACGAAAAATATCCAAATCGATACCAATCATAGAATCATCTTGTCGACTTCCTAAAGATTTTAATATTCCAACAATTTCAAACTGCTTTCCTTTTATGGTGGTTCTTGTACCTGTTTTCAAACCAGGGAAAATTTCTTTTGGCACTAAATTACCAACTAGAATCTCTCTTTTTCCAGCTTCTGGCCAACGGCCTTCAGCCATATCCATACCCAAATCATCTTTATAGACTTCTAAAGCATTCTTCAAATCAATTCCAAACAAGAGAACAGTCTTACTCTCGCCTTGGGATTTCATAACTTCTGCTTTATAAACATTAGGAATAACTACTTCTACTCCCCTAGTCTTTCTTATCGCATTTAAGTCATCTTCTGTCAGTTCTGCGCCTCCAAGAAATGTGGTCATTATATCAGATAAGTTGCCGGGTATAATCATAACAATATCTTTACCTATCGCTCTTAATTGTTTAAGAACAGTTGCTTTTAATCCTTCACTTAAGGAAAGCAGAGACATTATTAAAAAAACACCGATAACGATACCTAGAATTGTCAACCAGCTTCTTAGGGGTCGAGTTCTAAGATTCTTAATTGCTATTTTAAAATATTCTGTTAGCATATTAATTCAAGACTATATGTTTATATATTAGCGAATCAAGGTTCTTGAGCGAAGCGAAAGGTTCTTATTTTTTACTCTCCCAGAGAACTTTCTCTCCCAGCAAATGATCAGATGCTATTTGACCATCTTTAAGATTAATTATCTTCTCACTGTAATCTGCGATATTAGGATCATGAGTTACAACGATAATAGTTTTTCCCTCTTCTTTATGAAGGTTGATTAGGACTTCCATTATTTTCTGACCAGTTACCGAATCTAAGTTACCAGTTGGTTCATCAGCAATGACAACTTCGGGATTATTGGCTAAAGATCTAGCAATAGCTATCCTCTGTTGTTCGCCACCTGAAAGCTCGCTAGGCCGATGAGAAATTCTTTCTTTTAAACCAACTGAAGAAAGAAGAAATTTAGCTCTTTCTCTTCTTTTGCTTTCAGGAATACCTTGAAAAACCATCGGTATCGCTACATTTTCAAGGGCGTTAAGATTCGGCAATAAATTGAATTGTTGAAAGATAAAGCCGACTTTTTTACCTCTAATTTGAGCCCGTTCATCTTCTGAAAACCGAGAAGTGTTTTGCCCCTCTAAAAAAACTTCCCCTTTAGTGGGAGTATCCAAAAGTCCAATAATATTTAAAAGAGTTGATTTACCTGAACCGCTGGGACCTAAAATTGACACAAAACTACCTGGAGCAATCTCCAGGCTTATTTCCCTTAACACAGTGAGTTCTACTTTTCCTAACTGATAAATCTTCCAAACATTTTCTAATTTGATTAAAGAAGTCTCGGTCATAGCTATTTTATCACCACCTCTTCTCCCTCTTTTAAACCAGAGATAACTTCCACCATATCATCACTCCCTATTAAGCCAATCTCTATTTCTCGTTCCTGGAGAGTCTTCCCTATCAAGACTTGAACTATTGCTTTACCATCTTTTTTTTCTACTGCCTCCTCAGGAATAACTAATACATTTTCTCTTGAGGCAGTTTTAATAATGATATC
>JAHCRF010000011.1 GCA_020148055.1 Patescibacteria group bacterium
GCTGAAAATCTCTCCTTCGTTAATTTGTTAAATGAGGTGGGCTCACTCAACAAAAACCCGAGAGAAAACTCTCGGGCGGCAACTCCGGCGGTAGGACTCGAACCTCTAAAGTTTCACCTTTTGACTAAAGCCCCTGATAATAATTTATTTCTCCCCTGACTCAAGATTTTTATTTGTTTTTTGCTTTTGAAAGAGGCCGTCCTCCAATAATCTAAATCCTAAACGGAAAAAAATAAATGCTCCCAGTAAAGCCAGAATTAATTCTGCTCCTCTAATAATTAACGTGAACACCGTTCCTGTAGCTGCTCCTAAACCTAAGGAGTTAAAGACAAAAACTTGAGTTGTTTCCTGAATTCCGAGACTAGCCGGAATAGGAACCATTCTGGCTAAGCAAGAAAAACTAAGAACAGATAAAGATAATAGAAAACCAATATTTTTGCCTAAAAAACTAACTAAAAACCAGGTTCTCAAAAAAAATATTCCCCCTCCCAAAAAAGCAAGAAAAAAACCTTTCCACATAGCTATCTTTTTGGGGTTAAAAAAGGCAAAAATTTCTTTTTCAATTACTAAGGGTTCTTTATCTAAATATTTTGATTTGAAAAACTTAAGAAAAAATTTAACAATACTCTCTCTCTTAAAAATTTTAAAATAAAAAAAAGAAGTTGCGGCTAAAAAAAATAAAAATGTTCCACCAAGAATTATTCCTACTCTTTTGGGCGGAAGTCCAATTGTCAAAAGGAAAAAAATTGTTCCCAAGAAAATAATTACTAAAATAGTAGTCCAATCTAAAATTCGATCGATAATTGAAGAAGCTATTCCTTTTGACCAGTGTAAAGAATTTCTCTTTTTTAAGATGTAACCGCGGAAAATCTCTCCCCCTAGTATCACCATTGGTAAAAAAAACATAATCGAAAACCCAGCCAGGTATATTTTAAAGAGATCTAAAAAAGAAATATCCTCTCCTTCGCTTTTTAAAATCATTTTCCATTTTAAGGTTCCAATCAAGATTATCAATAAAGTTAAAATTAAAATTACTATTCCCTGCCAGCCAGTGAAAACTAAAAAGGCATTTTTTATCTCCTGCCAGCCAACAAACTTAATAATCCAAGTAAAAAGCCCTATTCCAATTAAAAGAGAAACTAAAAAAAGAAAAAACTTTTTCATGTTTTTCCTATTATAACAAAATCTAATTTTTCCACAAAAGAGCAAGGCAAGAGCAACGAGACCCTTTCTCATTCCTTTTAAAAATATCTACTCGATTTTCACTCCCTCAGCCTGAATTTTTATATCAATAACCTTTCCTCCGGCTTTTTCGATTGCATTTTTTATATTGGGCCAATTTTCTCTATCAGCCATAGCAATCATACAATCTCCACCACCAGCTCCTGACAGTTTAGTGCCATAAACTCCAGGATTCAAATTGTAAACTGA
Source organism: Patescibacteria group bacterium (assembly GCA_020148055.1). Classification (GTDB taxonomy): domain Bacteria; phylum Patescibacteriota; class Minisyncoccia; order Minisyncoccales; family JAHCRE01; genus JAHCRF01. The sequence continues at coordinate 1,432 of JAHCRF010000011.1, forward strand.
TCGGGAGGTCCTCTCGATCAAAAATGAGTTCTATACTCTCTTGACGGCTTAAAATATTTAGGATATTTTACAGTTAGTACATTCCAAATTGTTCGTTAAAAGAGGAATAGAATATGGAAAGAAAAAAAAGATCAATCCGACAGACTCAAAATCAGACAGAGCTTAACGAGCTAACAACTGAAGAAATCGACGAAAAAATACATGCCCTTGTAGCGATAAACTCGTTCTTGCAGGCTGAACAGCTCGCAGAGTATGGAGCATCAAGAAAAACAATCGATTATTTAGTGACTACTCAACTAAAAATAGCAAAAGCAGAGAAAAATCCATGGGATTCTATACGTTTGATTAGAGAATGTGCCTACAAAGCCGAAAAGCTCGGAGCATCGGAAAAGCTATTTGATGAGATACTCAATGCTTACCTCAATGCATATCGAGCCATCGAGGGAGAATACGGCTTGGATCCAGACTTATGTCTACGCTGCATCAGCCATGCCAAAGATATAGCCAAATTTGGGGCATCAAAAAAGACAATTAATGCTTTACATGACTTTTGCCTCGAAAAAGGGTTCAACTTCAGCGCCCAAAGGATAGCTGAGCTTATAAAGGCATAGATTAACAAACAAAGAAGTCTCAAGAATAGTATAATTCCCAAGTTTCGAAGGCGGTAAAGAGTTTTTATCTCTAACCGCCTATTTTTATGTTATTTGGGAATCCATCCCAAACAATATCCTTTCTTTTTTATTAAGTGCTCTTTCTAAAATTAATTTAAACCAATAGGTGTATCTTTCGGGATTTTCTTTCATATCTTTTTTTAGTTCATCTGGATTAATCCACTTCCAACCTTTAACTTCTTTTTTGTTTGGCTTAGGATCTCCATTAAACTTTCCTAAAAAAACATGGTCAAATTCATACTCAATTAAATATCCCATTTTTGCTTTCACTTTTACCTTATAAATAAAACTAAAGATTTCTTTTAAATCGCAGTCGATTCCCATTTCTTCTCTTAACCTTCTCTTAGCTTCTTCTTTAAGATTTTGATTGGGTCTTGGATGGGAACAGCAGGTATTACTCCAAAGACCACCTGAGTGATATTTCGATTTAGCTCTCTTTTGGATTAATAGTTCTCCTTTAGAGTTAAAAATGAAAATTGAAAAAGCCCGATGGAGCTTTCCGTCAAGGTGAGCTTTTATTTTCTCTTCCACTCCAATTCGATTACCTTTTTTATCAACAAGAATTACTTTTATCATATTATTTTTGCTGGACAAATTTCAAAGATATCATAATGAGTAATAAATCACTTAGTTCCATTTAAAATATCCTGAAAGTGTTTTGGCATTTTCGATGGCGTAACCGTGAAAGTCATTGTTAAAATAGCAATAAACATCACAAGTTTTCAGCCATTTTTTTATTTTCTGAGATAAATCTTTTAATTCCTCTTTAGTGTATTTTGAGGAAAATAAAACTTTGGAACCGTGCATTCTAATATAGATAAAATCAGCAGTTACAGCTTCAGTTTTTGGATATCTGGGAGAATCAGCAATTACCCAGGCAACATTGTATTTTTTAAATAATTTATAAATTTTTTTGTCACACCAACTTTCGTGTCTAAATTCAAAAGCAAACCGTAAATTGTTAATTATTAATTGCTGGTTGTTGATCGTTTTAAAAAAATCTTCTAATCTTTTTAAATTCTCTGGTGTCGCCTGAAAGCTCGGTGGGAATTGAAATAAAATTGGGCCTAATTTTTCTTTTAAATTTAAGGTATTTTTTATAAAAATTTTCCAGGCCTCTTTCACTCCTTTTAATCTCTTAATATGGGTGATGAATCGGCTGGCTTTCACAGCAAACAAAAAATCCTTGGGAGTTTGTAAATACCAATTTTGATAGGTAGTAGGTCGAGGCAAATGGTAAAAAGAGTAGTTTATTTCCGTGGTTTTAAAATACTGAGAGAAATATTTTAGTTTATCTTTTGAGGGCAAATCTTCGGGATAAAAAATACCCTTCCAGTGGGAATAGACCCAACCGGAAGTACCAATAAATAACTTGGCCATAATTATTTGAAGCGAGGAAAATTTAAGATGAATTTATGGATTAAGTTCTTTTTATAGAACTTTTTCTTTAATTCTTCAATGAATTCAAAAATTACAGGATCTTCACACTTTTCAAAGGCCCATTCCCATAACCAGTCAATGAGTAAACTTTTATCTTCTTTTTGATATAAAAGAGCCCGAAGTAAAACCGCTAATACATTGAGCTGATTAAGAAAGCGGGCTTCAGGAGTACTGGCAGTTTTATATTCATCAAAAAGTTGAATTATTTCTTTTCTTAAGGGAGCTTTCAATCTTAAAGTGAGTTTTTTCAGAGCTATTTTCTCTTTTTTGTAATCTTTGAGAAATTTTCTTTGCTTTTCTTTTCTAAGGAGACGGGGCCATTTTTGAAAAATTTTTCTTCTTTCTTTTTCATCTTTCGCCAAAATTTTACTGTAAGGGGTAATAAGATCGCCAGTATAAACCGCAGGTATGTCGTGGCAGAGAGCCATCTTAAGAAGTTTCTCCATACTGAGTTTTTTCTTTTTCTGACCAAAAATCCAAGCCATTAGAGATACTGTAAAAATATGGGAAGCTACTGTCTCCGGATTCTCCACTCCTAAGGAGACCCAGAGAGTTCTTGGCATCCCTTTTAATTTTCCAATTTCCAAAATAAAATCTAAAATGTTTTCCAATTCTTTTTGTTTTCTATAACTTCCAACTACCCGGCCATAAAATTTTTTTTGAATAACCTTTAAAAATTTCAAAAGTAAGGGATCATCCACTATTTCCTCGGTTCCCTCCCACCAGCTAGTTCCTCCAACATCTTTTTTAGGACCAAAATATTCAATCGACTGAATCAATGTTTCTATTCTATCAACCTGTTTAACAAACCTTCCTTCTTTAGAAGTTCTTTTCTCAAAATCAAACCAAGAAGAAAAAACCTCTTTTTTGAGGTCTGGCTTAAGGAATTTGATTAATTTTAAAAGAGATTTTCTTTCTATCTCAAGTTTTTTCTTGCCTTTTTTCCTTTTTTCCTTTTTAGATAAACGGACCCATTTCATTAGTCGCTTTTTTCTTTCGGTTTTATCTTTGGGCAAATGCAAATAATAAAAAAAAGGGGTCATATCCCCGGCATAAACCTCACAAAGATCGTGGGAGAGGGCAGATTTAATTATTCTTTTAATATTTAGATTCTTCTTTTCAGCTAATAACCAAACGGCGATTACTATTCGGAAAGTATGTTCAGCAATTGTTTCAGGATCTTTAACTCCCATTAAGACCCAGCCAGTTCTTGGCATTGTCTTTAATTTTTCAGCCTCTAAAAAGAAATTAAGAAGATTTTTCATATAATAAAAAACTGAGTAGACCCCAGTTTTTTTATATCACAATTTCCCTAAATTGCAAGAGATTTATCCCAGAAAATATTTAATTTCTTTAATCCTATAAATTATTTTTATTGGAGAAGTGATTATTATCTCATCGCCGGTCTTTCTTCCCAG
>JAHCRF010000004.1 GCA_020148055.1 Patescibacteria group bacterium
GATGCCGAATGCTGAGACTTAAAATAAAACAGGCCGAATTGTAGGTTTTTACTTTTCGGCTTTTTTTGTTTATCTTATCTGACAGAGTTCGAAAAAGGGGGCTATAGCATTACGAATTTCGATTAACTTTTCTTGAGGATAGGGTTTTATTTTCTCAAATTTTGGATTAATTGTTTTTTCTGGTCTAAAATTTTGTAAAAAATATTTTCCTTGCCCTTCGAAGCCCTGGCGAAGACGGGTTGGCTCCGAAATCCAGCGAGCGATTTTTAAAATATCTTCTTTTTTGAGTAAAGTAGGAACTATTGTGGTTCGAAATTCAAAATCAATTAAGGAATTTTTTAAAATTCCTAATGAGTTTTCGATGTTTTTTATATTTATTTTTCTACCAACTAATTTTTCATATCTTTCTTTTGGGGCTTTGATATCTATGGCAACATAATCAATCAATTTCTTATCAATTAAATCTTTCAACATTTTAGGATTTGATCCGTTGGTGTCTAATTTTACTGAATAGCCCAATTTTTTTATTTTTTTGACAAACTTTGGTAAATCTTCATGAATGGTTGGCTCTCCCCCACAGATCACAACCCCCCCAATTAATCGTTTTCTTTCTTTTAAAAATCCAAAAAATTCTTTTTCTGAAATTTTAGGTTGAAATTTTATTTTTTCTGGTAAGACCAGCTCTGCTGAATAACACCACGGGCATCTAAAATTGCAGCCGATAGTAAAAACCGTGCAAGCTATCTTGCCCGGATAATCGATTAAAGTTAGTTTTTGAAGACCACCTATTTTCATGGGATTATTTAGCCGCTACCGCTTTTGGCAATTTGAATTCCTTTCGCTGTTTAAATTCCTGTTGTTTTCCCAGATTCCATTGTTGTACGGGGCGGAGATATCCGACCACCCTCGAATAAACCTCGCAGGCTTGCTTGATTGTACATTTTGGACAGAAAAAATGCTCTCCTGCTAAATAACCATGGACAGGACAAATTGAGAAAGTAGGAGTAAGAGTAATATAAGGTAATTTGAAATTTTCAAAAATTTTCTTAATTAGATTTTTAACAGTCTGAATATCAGAGACTCGCTCACCCAAAAAGAGGTGGAGTACTGTGCCACCTGTATACTTAGATTGGATTTTATCTTGAAGTTTTAAAGCTTTAAAAATATCGTTAGTATAATTCACCGGCAGTATTGTCGAATTTGTATAATAGGGCACTTTTTTTGTTCCGGCAGTAACAATATCTGGATATTTTTCTTTATCGATTTTTGCTTGGCGATAACTTGTCCCCTCGCCGGGGGTAGCTTCTAGATTATACAAATTACCAGTTTCTTTTTGATATTTTATTAATCTTTGTCTCATAGAATCTAAAACTTCAATGGCAAATCTTCTTCCTCGGCGAGAGGCAATATTTTCGCCAATAAAATTTAAAAGGGCTTCGTTCATTCCTATTAACCCAATTGTTGAGAAGTGATTTCCATAATAGGAATTTCTTAATTTTTTAACTGGTGCTAAATAGTATTTTGAATAGGGATAAAGGCCTTTTTCCATAAAATTTTCTAAGGCCTTCCTTTTAATTTCCAAACTCTCTTTAGCTAAATCCATTAAACGAACTAATCTTTCAAAAAATTCTTTTTTAGTTTTAGAAAGGTATCCAATTCGAGGAATATTTATGGTTACCACCCCAATGCTGCCGGTAAGAGGAGCTGAGCCAAATAATCCTCCTCCTCTTTTGTAAAGTTCTTTATTTGACAATCTCAATCTACAACACATGCTTCTAAAATCTTCTGGTTTCATATCTGATTGAATAAAATTTTGAAAATAGTTTACGCCATATTTTGCTGTTGCTTCCCATAACGGATTTAAAGCCGGGTTATTCCAATCAAAATCTTTAGTGATGCTTACGGTAGGAATAGGAAAGGTAAAGGGCCGGTTTTTAGCATCGCCTTCTATTAATATTTCATAAAAAGCCCGATTAAATGTATTCATTTCTTCCTGAAATTCGCCATAGGTTTCCTTTTGAGGCTTTCCTCCAATAATTACTGCCTGATTGGCCAAAAATTCTGGCGACTTAATATCTAAGGTCACATTTAAGAATGGGGTTTGGAAGCCCACCCTTGTTGGCACCATGCAGTTATACAAAAATTCTTGCATTGCCTGTTTGACTTCTAAATAATTTAATCTGTCATAACGAATGAATGGGGCAAGCAAAGTATCAAAATTTGAAACAGCATTAGCTCCTGCTGTCTCGCCCTGGAGCGTATAAAAGAAATTCACCAATTGACCCAGAGCTGTGCTAAAATGTTTTGCTGGTCGGCATTCCAACTTTCCTGTAACTCCGCCAAAACCACGCAAAAGTAAATCATATAGATCCCAACCCATACAGTAGCAAGCAAGGGTTTCTAAATTATGGATATGAAAATCCTCGTTAGTGGCGGCTTCCCTTATTTCTTTTGGGTAGACTTTATTCAGCCAGTATTTTTTAGCAATGGCTGCCATTCCATATTGATTTAATCCTTGAAGGGAATAGCTCATATTGGCATTTTCATAAACTTGCCAGTCGAGCTCCTGTAAATAGCTATCAACCATCTCTGTTGATTCATCAACAATTGCTGTTGCCTCCCTTATTCTTCTTCTCTGTTCTCTATATAAAATATAGGCCTTGGCAGTCTCAACCAGGCCTTCTAAAATTAAAATTTCTTCAATAATGTCTTGGATCTGCTCGACATGAGGAATTTCATCTTCCTTAAATCTTCGATTTAAAATCTTTACTATCTTATTAGAAAGTCTTTTTGCTCGCTTTCCATCACCTTTACCGGTAGCTGTTAAAGCTTTAAAAATTACATCAATAATTCTTGTCTCGTCAAAATCAACAATTGTTCCGTCTCTCTTTTGAACTTTAGTAATGTTATTTTTTACCATATTTATCCGATAAAAAAACCTTTTTTAATAAAGATTAGTCTATTCTAACTCAAAAGAAAAACAGGGTCAAACCCCGCCAAACGCAATAATTGTGGATAACTCCTTTTAATTAGAATCCGGTAGCAATAACTGTTACTTTTATTTCTCCTTTTTTCAATCTTTCACTCTGGACCGCTCCAAAGATCACTTTGGCTTCAGGATTTATCTCCTGAGTAATAACCTTAGCCACCTCATCAATCTCAGAAAGACTAATATCTCTTCCACCCGAAATATTAAACAAAACTCCTTTTGCTCCTTTACAAGACATATCAAGTAGAGGGGAATTAATTGCTCTTATGGCAGCTTCTTCAGCTCGCTTTTGACCTCGAGCTCGGCCTATTCCAAATAAAGCTGTGCCTGAATTTTTTAGAACTGCTTTCACATCAGCAAAATCAACATTGATAATACCGGGAAGTAAAATTAAATCGGAAATTCCTTGAACCGCCTGCTTTAAAATATCATCGCAAATCCAAAAGGCATTTGAAAGAGAAATATTTGGGTCTAAAACTGAAAGAAGTTTATCATTAGAAATAGAAATTAAACTATCAACTCTTTCTTTTAGTTCTTTGAGACCAGCTTTTGCAATATTCTTTCGAAAAATCCCCTCAAAAGAAAAAGGTTTAGTTACTACCGCCACAGTTAAAGCCCCTTGTTTTTTGGCAATCTCAGCAATAACCGGAGAGCCTCCGGTTCCGGAGCCGCCACCCAGACCGCAGGTAATAAAAACCATATCTGTGCCTTTTAAAATCTCAGAAATTTCTTTCCCTTGCTCCTCAGCCGCTTTCCTACCAATTTCTGGATTCATCCCTGTCCCTAAACCTTTAGTTAAATTCTTCCCAATTCTGAGTTTAAAGTGGGCCCGAGTTATTTTAAGATCCTGAAGGTCGGTATTCATGGCAATCAAATCTACTCCCTCAATTTTAGATTTCATCATTCTTGTAATGGCATTAGAACCTGAACCTCCTATTCCAACTACTTTAATTTTTGTTTTAATTTTTCTCATAATTTGAGCGTTAGCGAGAAATATCCCTAGAGGTATAATTTTATTTGAAGGATTATTTTCTTTTTCCTTCTATTATTTCTTGGGTTATATTGTCCGGTATCTCTTCGTAATGATCGAATTCCATGGTGAAGGTTCCTCTCCCTTCAGTTAAAGAACGTAAAGCAGTAGCATAACCAAACATCTCAGCCAAAGGAACTTTAGCATCAATAACTTTCAGATTTATTCTATCCTTAGTTTCTTCGATTTTTCCTCGCCTAGCCGCCAAATCCGAAATAATATCTCCAAAAAATTCTGAGGGAATAATCACCTCTAATCTCATAATTGGCTCGAGTAAGACCAATTTTGCCTTCTTGGCAGCTGTCTGAAGAGCTGCCGAACCAGCAATTTTAAAAGCCATTTCTGAAGAATCAACCTCATGAAAAGAACCATCATAGAGGGTTACCTTCATATCGACCAGAGGGTAACCTGCCAAAATTCCTTTTTCTAAAGCTTCTTTTACACCTTTCTTAACTGCCGGAATAAACTCTTTAGGAATGATTCCTCCTTTAATTTTATCGACAAATTCAAACCCCTCCCCTCGTTTTTTTGGCTCAACTTTTAACCAAACATGGCCATATTGACCGCGACCTCCCGATTGCCTGATATACTTTCCTTCAGCTTCCGATGTCCTTTTTATTGTTTCTTTGTAGGCAACTTGGGGTTTACCAACATTGCTTTCGACTTTGAATTCTCTTTTCATTCTATCAGTAATAATTTCAAGATGTAACTCACCCATTCCAGAAATAATTGTTTCCCCAGTTTCTAAATCCTGTTTAGTTTTAAAAGTTGGGTCTTCTTCAGAGAGTTTTTTTAACACCTGGCTCATTTTTTCTTGGTCTTGTTTAGTCTTTGGCTCAATTCGGACAGCAATGACCGGTTCAGGAAAGGTAATCTTCTCAAGTAAAACTGGATGGTCCTCACTACAAAGAGTGTGACCAGTAGAAGTTTTTTTCAAGCCAATGGTGGCTCCAATGTCTCCGGCAAAGAGCTCTTGAACTTCCTCTCTTTTGCTAGCATGCATTCTTAAAATTCGACCTATTCTTTCTTTCTCCCCGGCAGTCGGATTCAAGACATAAGATCCTCTTTTTAAACATCCAGAATAAACTCGAAAATAGATCAGGGTGCCGATATAAGGGTCGGCTGCAACTTTAAAAACCAGGGCAGAAAATGGTTCTGAATCTGAAGCTTTTCTCTCAATTTCCTGACCGGTTTTAGGATCAACCCCCTTAACTGGAGGGAGATCAACAGGATTAGGAAGAAAATCACAAACTCCATCTAATAGTGTTTGAATTCCTTTGTTTCTTAAGGCTGCTCCGCAAAAAACGGGAATAAGATTATATTCTATCGTTGCTTTCCTTAAAGCTTTTCTCAGTTCATCAACTGAAAATTCTTTTTTTGCCAAATATTTCTCTAAGACCTTTGCGTCTTCGGCTGCAATTTTTTCAACTAATTTTGCTCTCCACTTTTTAGCTTTTTCTAAGTGCTCCTTGGGGATCTCCTCAGCTTTAACTATTTGACCAAAATCACCTTCAAATCTTAACGCTTTCATCTCTAAAAGATCAATCACTCCCTCAAATTTATCTTCCTCGCCTATTGGTAATTGAAGGGCAAGGGCCGCTGGCGATAATTTCTGCAAAATTGATTTAAGGCTTTTCTCAAAAGAGGCACCAACCCTATCCATTTTATTAATAAAGCAAATTCTGGGTACTTTAAATTTATCTGCCTGACGCCAGACGGTCTCTGACTGAGGTTCAACTCCTGCTACTCCATCAAAAACCACTACTGCTCCATCCAGGACTCGCAATGACCTTTGAACTTCAGCCGTAAAATCAATGTGACCAGGAGTATCAATGATATTAATTTGACATTCCTTCTCTTTTCCGCCTTGTTTCGCCTGTTGCTCTGTCTCTCTTCGCCTACCGACGTAAGTCGGCACCCAGAAACACGTAGTGGCAGCAGCAGTAATAGTAATCCCCCGTTCTCTTTCCTGAATCATCCAATCCATAATTGCCTCTCCATCATGAACTTCTCCCATCTTATGAGAAACTCCAGTGTAAAACAAAATCCGCTCAGTGACGGTTGTCTTGCCAGCGTCAATATGGGCGATAATTCCGATATCTCGATATTGTTCTATTGGATAAATACGTGGCATATCTCCTATAAATTACGAATAAGGGTCTTTAAGCGAGGGAAGTAATTTTTATGGACAGGGGCCCGCGAAGCGGGAGGGTGGTGGGTGGAGTCCCGACCCCTCCTGTGCCATTTTGCTTTACCAAGCAAAATGGGCGAAGGCACGATTAGCTTCAGCCATACGATGCATGTTAATTTTCTTTTTTATTGCTGCCCCAGTATTATTCGAAGCCGCAATTAATTCCTCGGCTAATTTCTCTCTCATTGGTCTCCCTTTTCTTGATTTGGCTGCCTGGATTATCCAACGTATGGCTAAGGTTAATCTTCTCTCTCCTCTAACTTCTCTTGGAACCTGATAGGTTGCTCCTCCAATCCTTCTTGGTTTTACCTCAAGGAGAGGAGCAGCGTTTTTTAAAGCTAAATCAAAAATCTCCAAAGGATCTTTTTTGGTCTTTTCTTTAATAATGTCAAAGGTTCGATAGACAATTTTTCTAGCAATAGTTTTTTCACCCCGTCTCATCACTTGGTTAATGAATTTGGCTATAGTGACATTATCATAAACTGGATCAGGAGGAATATTTCTTTTTGTTTTCTTTTTCTGGCGCATAATTTTTATTATTTTTCTTTTTTGGTTCCATATTTTGATCTCTCCTGTTTCCTTCCTTCAACCCCACCTATGTCTAAAATTCCTCTCACTATATGATACCTCACTCCTGGCAAATCTTTAACTCTTCCTCCTCTAACTAAAACCACTGAGTGCTCTTGTAAATTATGACCTTCCCCGGGAATATAAGCAGTAATCTCCATTCCATTGGTTAATCTTACTCTGGCTACTTTTCTTAAAGCCGAGTTTGGTTTTTTTGGAGTAACAGTAAAAACTTTTAAACAAACGCCTCTTTTAAATGGAGAAGAATATTTTATCTGTCGATTTTTTAAAGGATTAAAACTAAATTTCAAAGCCGGCGTTCTGGCACGCTTTTTAATTTTTTTTCTACCTTTTTTAATAAGTTGATGAATGGTTGGCATATCAAATTACAATTTAACACAAATAAATTCGAAAGTCAATCCTAAAAAAACGGCGCTGGCACACCAACAATTAATCGGAAAATCCAACTTAACAGTTTAAAGATTAATGGCCATATCAATTGAAGAGAAAAAATTAAAAAAAATAAAACAAAAAGCCAGTACTGCCGCAGGAAAATTTTGATATTCTCCATCGAACGAGGGAGTAAAGCAAAAATTACGTGAGAACCATCCAAAGGAGGAACAGGTAATAAATTAAATATTGCTAAAAGTAAATTTATAGTGACGATGTAGCTAAACATTAAATAAAAGCCAGGAAAGGCAGATAGCGCTGGAAAAAACCGTATTACTAAACCAAAAAATAAAGCTATAAAAAGATTTGCTCCTGGGCCAGCTAAAGCAACCTTAACTCCATCGTATTTGGGATTTCGAAAATTATATGGATTTATCGGAACCGGCTTTGCCGCCCCAATTGGGAAACCAAAAAGAAAATAGGTTATTAAAGGTAAAATAATTGAGCCAAAAAAATCTAAATGTCGAACGGGATTTAAAGAAAGGCGACCAGCATATTTGGCTGTTGGATCTCCTAAATAATCTGCCATTACTCCATGAGAAACTTCATGGATGACAACTGAAAAAAGTAGAATAATCAGGGAAAAAATAATGGTTTCCATTTTTTTACTATAACATACCCAAAAACCTTGCCAAAATTTTAAAAAAATCTTAAAATTAAATAATATGGCGAAGCAATGCGCTATTTGCGGTAAAAAATCAAGATTGGTCTGGAGATTAGTGAAACTCCGGGGAAAATATAACCCTACAATAAAAAGGAGGGTTTATCCTAATTTACAATGGGTTCGAATTCCTCCTAATGTAAAAAAAGAATCTTATCGGAAATTTGCCGGTAAGCGAATTTTAGCTTGCACTAAATGTATTAAAGCTCTATCAAAAAGAAAGTAAAATCGGGGTGTGGTGTAACGGTTAACATACGCCCTTGGGGTGGGCGTGATAGCGGGTTCAACTCCCGCCACCCCGACCATAAAAGCCCTGCCTTCCTTTCTAGAGAGTCTTCTGGAAAAACAAATCAGGTGGGTGTCAAAGGTGCAGCCCACGGGCTACACTCATTTCAGACTCCCTGTGAAACGTATTTGTCCCAGAATCAACTAGAAAGAATTTAGCAGGGCTAATTTAATATTAGCTCTTTAAAAAAGATTGTCAAGTTCCCAAAACCCTTTCGTCTCTCTAAGATATTCACAGTCCTTAGAGATTTAAAACATCTGCCATTTGTTTAATTAAAGAAACTGCCACCGGCTGAGGCAACAAACTGAAAGATTGATTCCCTTTATCATCTAAGACTATCCAGGGTTTTTTGATTATTTTAACCTTTTTACTTTTCTCGTCCCACTGATAATTATATTCTGGAGTAATTTCATAATCATCAACATAATCTTTTGCCAATTCTATCGGAACTGAATTTCTCAAAAGAATTTTTGGGATTCCATAGAGTGAGAAAGCTTGCTTTATTAATTTCTCGTCCATCTCCAGACGTTCTCTTATTGGCTCTATTCCTAACTTATCACCCTCTTTTGAAACCATTTTTCTTCCTTTACAATCAGGGTTATCACAGATCAAATAAAATTCTCCCTGTTTTTTATCGAAACCTATTTCTTTTGTCGGAAATAACTTCAAATTTCTGGGGGCTTGACAAAGGGGACAAACTACTCGATGTTTCATTCTTTCGTCAATCACGGCCTCAGGGACATCAATAAGAATAAAAATATCTGGATCCTCTCGGTAATCGATGAGGTCTCTAAAAAATAGTGAATATGATATTTGATCTAAACCTCGGGGAAAACCATCAATAAAAAGAGCCTTTCTTCCTATTTTACTTATTTTTCTTTTAACTAAAGCTAAGATGAATTCAGTTGGCAAAAGTGTCTCGGTGTTTCTGCTCAAAAGAGCTTGGATTGCCTGGTCAATTGAAATATAACCCCGGTAATTCTCTGACAGCCAATCGATTAATTCTCTTTTTTTACTCTCCTCTAATATTTCCTGGTGAACATTCCTGACAACATCACCAATTGAAACATGATTCGCTCGCTGAGGGTCAATTATTCCTATAAATAATTTAGAATAAGTTCCTTTACCAGAACCTTTTTTTCCTAAAAGATGAGCAATAAAAGTGTTTTTTCTTAAATAGTCTCTTAATTTTCTAATTTCCGCTCCAGCTTTCAGCTCAAAATATTCCCTACATTCTTTAGGATTAGATAAATCAAATAGGCGAGAAACGCCTTCGATCTTTGTTTTAAAAATTGGAAACTGCTGTTTCATACTTAAACCTTATTCCATCGCTAATTATTTTTATATCGCCCGCTTTATCTGTTCTTAAAATCTTTATAGCAAATTTTTCCAATCTCTCCAAGACTTCATAACTAGGATGACCATATTTATTTTCTCCAATCTGCACAACTGCGATTTCAGGAAAAACTTTTTCTAAAAATTCTTCAGAGGTTGAAGTCTTGCTTCCATGATGTCCAACTTTTAAAACATTGGAGCTAAACTTAACTCCTTTTTCTAGAAGTTTTTTCTCCACGGATTTATAGGCATCTCCGGTAAACAAAAAAGAATTTTCATTAAAAACTAATTTACCAATAATAGAAGTATTATTAGTATTTTTAACAATTTTACCTTCTAAATTTTCTAAGGGAAACAAAATATCAATATATTTATCAACAAAACCTGAGCTCCTGGAAAGAATTACCCTTTGATCAGCTTGAGCAATTTTTATTTTAGCTTTTTCCTCTTTAATTAATTTCTCCCACTCCTTGAATTCTGAAGTATCCCTCAGAACTCCAGTCCATAAAATATTTTCAACTTTATATCTTTTTAAAACCTCAATCAAACCAGAAATATGATCGTGCTCAGGATGAGTTAAAATTATTAAATCAATAGATTTATCCCAAAACGGCATATTTTCTCCCAATTTTTCTAAAATTTTTGAACTGGGGCCTCCATCAATTAAAATTTGATGACGGGTGGGAGTTTCAATAAAAATACTATCTCCCTTGCCAACATCAAAAAAATTAACTTCAAGAAGCTGGAGTTTACTTAAATCATAAATAGCAATCCAAGTCAAAATATTTAGGCAAAATAAAAAAGCTAAAATAATAAGAAAACTATTATGTTTTTTCATTGATTTTATTATAAAAAATAACCAAAACCACAAGACTTGTGGTTTTGGTCTAAAATAAATTTTTGTTTCTCAATTTTTAAGCTTTTCCTAAAATTCTAAACATCTTTGTCCCACAAACAGGACAAATCCCGGTGGCAGCTCTTCTCTTTGATTTTCCTTTACCTTTCATGGTTATCTCCTTTTCATTTGTCATCTCTTGCTTTTGTTTACACTTTACACAATAAGCTTTCATAATATTTTATTTATAACGGCCTTCGGCCGATATATCGCACTTTGTGCGTTATAAGTTTTAAAATTTTTACAAAGCCGACCTTTCCATAACCCGCCCAACTTTCGCCACGAAATTAAGAGGGCAAAAGTTATCCACAGCGAAAGTTAGGTGGACACAATCTTATTTTACCTTAATTTAAGCAAAGATGGTAGTCAAGCCCTCTTACCAGATTTTAACGTAAGAATCATCTCTTAATTTTCAGGCTTTTTATCTTAATCGCCTTACCTTTAATTAGAGCTTCGGCTACTTTTTTACGAGCTGAAGTCAAAATTCGACCCAAAGTACTCTGAGAAATTTTCATTTTCTTAGCTGCCTTGATTTGAGCTAAATTTTTAAAATCACAAAGTCTTATTGCCTCTAATTCATCAATACCTAAATCTACCTCCTCCAACATCGAAAGAGGTATTGCTCTCGGTTTAAAATAGGTCACATCTGGTTCAAATAAAACTCTTCTTGGTTTTATAGGTCTTGGCATATATCTCTACGAATTACGAATTTTTACGAATATACGAATTAAGATTACTGTAAATTCGTTTAATTTCTCTTTTGGCCTCTAAATTTGTTTCCAGAATTGGAATTAAATTTGAGATGGCTTTAAAAATTTTTTTATCATAAGATATTTTACCCAGCACCATTCCTTTGGGAAAAGTGGTGCTAGGTTTACCTAAAAATTTCCTACCGGCCCATTTCTCTATTTTATCACTTAATTGAGAATTTATATCCCACTTATTTATCACTAACCCCCAGGAAAGCTTAAAATGATTAACAACTTTTAAAACTCTTTTTAAATCAGAAAATGCCGAAGGCGTTGGCTCAGTAATTAAAATAGCAAAATTTGCATCTTGCAAAGCAGCAATAACCGGACAGCCGGTTCCCGGAGCCGAATCGATTAAGATTATTTCATGTTTAAATTTTTCCGCTTTTTTTTTAATTTCAGTAATCACTTTACCAGAACCAGTTTCCCCTGGAAAAAGATTTCCTGAAACCAAAATAAAACCATGTTTTGTTTTTTTAATTTTAATTTGTCCATTTTGAACCGGTTTTAATTTGATTGCCTTTTGAGGACAAATAACTTCACAAGCTCCACAGCCTTCGCATAAAAAATTGTTGATTGTTAACTGTTGATTGTTAATTGATAAACTTTCAAAACGACAGTTTTTTACACATAACCCACAGAGGTCACATTTTTGTTGATTAATTTCTGGCTTTGCTGAAGCGATCACTGGCAGAGTTCTATCCCATTTTTTTATTCCTCCTAACCAAATAGCTAAATTCGGCGCATCAGCATCACAATCTACCGCTACTATTCTCTTAGTTTCTGCGAAAAGCATCGCCAAAGCCGAAGTCAACATACTCTTTCCGACTCCTCCTTTCCCCGATAAAACAACTAATTTCATAAATTTTTAATCTTTTTTATTTCTTTTTCTGTATACACCTTAATTCCTTCTTTTTTCAGAAGGGCGGCGAAGATACCATCACCATCGATTAATCTTCCCGAAAAAGTACCATCATAAATTTTTCCAGAACCACAAGAAGGAGATTTTGATTTTAAAATAGCTTCTTTACAATTAACTAACTTAGCAAGTTTTAAAGCTTCCTTTGCCCCTTTTCTAAATAAATCAGTCACATCTTTACCGCTTTTAGTAAATACTTTATTTCTTCTTTGTTCTGCTGGCTCTCTGGGGGTAGATAAACCACCCAATTGTTCAGGACAAATAGGAATGACTTTCCCTTCCTTTACTAACTTAACCACTTTCTTATAAGGCCTTGACCTTCCATCCCATCGACATTTTATTCCAGCCAAACAGGCACTAACCATTATCATTGGAAGTTTTTTATTTCGCATTTTCATATTTTTATTATTTCAACTCTAACAAAAATTGGTTTTCCAACTTTTAAAACTAAAAGATAAATTCTTTTCACGTTTAAAATTTTTTTACCAAAAAAATATTTTCCTGCCCTCTTGCTCCGCAAGACGAAGCGGACGGGCATTCTACCAGTATTTTTCTAAAGAGTTCATTTAAATTTTTCCAGAACTTTAAAGTCTTTTTCTAAAATTTCTTTCATATTTCGATTATAAGTAGCAACTGCTGGATGATAGAAAGGGATAATTTTGATTGATTTAAATAAAGTTTTGACTTCAAAAACTTTTCCATGAATTTTGCTAATTCCCTGAATCTGATTTTTTAATCCATATTTCTCAAAAATAAAGACTGTTGAATAGTTTCCTAAGGCACAAACTACTTTTGGCTTTATAATCTCAATTTGTCTTTCTAAATAAGGGGTGCAGGCTTTGATTTCTTCTGATTTTGGTTTACGATTTTTTGGAGGTCTACATTTTAAAATATTTGTAATATAAACTTCCTTTCTTTTTATTCCAACTGATTCTAAAAGTTCATCTAAAATCTTTCCGGCTGCCCCACAGAATGGATAACCGGTTCTATCTTCATTGAACCCCGGCCCCTCGCCACAAAAAAGGATTTTTGCCCGATGGCTCCCCTCTCCAACAACGGGATAAGTTCTTGTTTTATAGAGAGGACATTTTTTACAATTCAAAACTTCATTTTTGATTTCTTCGAGTTCCTCCTTCACTTTTTTCATAGTTACATTTCAATTATTTTCTCCACACCGTTTCTAATAAAATCTTCTTGATATCTATTTCTTCAAAAGAACAGACTTATACCAATTAGAGATACGAATTTAGTTTGTCAACTAAAAATTGTTTTGGTCGGGCTCCGATTATTCTCTCTATTTCCTGACCATTCCTAAAAATGATAAAGGTAGGAATCGCTCTGACTCCATAACCTCTGGCTATTTGTAGATTTTCACTGACATTTAATTTTCCAACTTTTATCTTTCCCTCAAATTCTTTTGCAATTTCTTCAATAATAGGTCCCATCACCAGACAGGGGGCACACATCGGACTCCAAAAATCAACCAAAACTGGTTTATCACTCTTTATAACCTCCTGTTCAAAATTTTGATCAGTTAAAGTTAGCTCTGCCATACTATTTCTTCATTGCTTTAGCTACCCGATCCACAGCTAAAAGATAAGCTGCTTTTTTGAGATTTACCTTTTCTTTTTTAGCTAAATTCCAAACTTCTTCAAAAGCTTTTTCTAGAACTACTGATAATTCATGTAATGATTTTTCTCTCTCCCATTTCTTTTTTTCTTTTGATTGTAACCATTCAAAATATGAAGCCGTTACTCCTCCGGAATTAGCTAAAATATCGGGAATCGAAACAACACACTTTTCTTCTAAAATAATCTCTGCTTCCGGGGTAACCGGGCCGTTAGCCATTTCAATAATATATTTGGCTCTAATTTTAGAAGCGTTCTCTTTAGTAATAACATTTTCAACAGCGGCTGGGACCAAAATATCAACCTCCATTTCTAAAAGTTCATCATTGGTAATTTGTTTTCCATAATTTAAATCGCAAACTGAACCCACACAATAACACTCAGCAATTTTGCCTTTTTCTTCTCTACAACGAAGGGTCTCTTCAGGATTAAGACCTTTTTTGACATAAATTCCTCCTTCACATTCAGAAGTGGCTATAATTTTGTAACCTTCGCGGAAAGCAAAATTGGCAAAATTATAACCAACATTTCCGAAACCTTGCACAGCTAAAGTTGTTTCTCTTGGTTTAAAACCAAATACCTTTTGTAATTTTTTAAGAATCACTACTCCCCCATATCCGGTCGCCTCTTCTCTACCTTTTAAACCCCATAGTTCTGGAGGTTTCCCAGTAAAAGCAGCTGGAGTATCTTTACCCTTTAATTTAGAATATTCATTAACCATCCAAGCCATAATCTGGGCATTTGTATTGACATCCGGCGCTGGAACATCAATATCAGGTCCTATGTAAGGAAAAATCCCTTTAACATATCCTCTGGAAAGCCTCTCTAATTCCCCTTTACTTAATTTCCGAGGGTCTACAATCACTCCTCCTTTTCCGCCACCAAAAGGCAAATCCACCAAAGCACATTTCCAAGTCATAAGCATTGATAAGGCTTTAATTTCATCTTCAGATACTTCTGGATGAAAACGAATTCCTCCTTTATAGGGACCAAGAGTATTATTGTGTTGGGACCTAAATCCAAAAAAAATCTTGACTTTTCCGTTGTCCATCTGAACCGGAATTTGAAATTTAATCAATCGATGGGGCTCTTCTAATTCTCGAAGAATTTCAGGTTTTATTTTTAAGATATTGGCAATTTCTTTAAGTTGTTTTTGGCTATCTAAAAAGAAGTTTTGACTATCCATAATTAAATAAAAAAATTAAGCAATTTTCCTTGAGAATAAGCTTTAACTAGTTTTTTTGAATAAGGAATTTCTTTATCTATCTTAATTTTATACTTTTTAGTAATGTTTTCAATTTCAGTTTTGTCTCCTAAATTGGCTTGGTTTAAAATTATTTTAGTTTTTACTTTGAGTTTTTGGCATAAATCTAAAATCAAATTTAAGTCATGGGCTCCCATTGGAGTGGGTTCAGTAACAGCATAGGCTAAATCGCAATCCAAAATAGCTGAAATTACTGGACAATGAATACCCGGAGCGGTATCAAACAAAATATAATTTGCCTTATTTTTTTTTGCTAGATTTAAGGCAAATTTTTTTGTCTGACTTACTATCGGGCCGGTTTCTTCCAAGCCTGGTTTTGCCGAGCCGGTGATTAACCAAAAATTATCTTTTATTTTATTAACAAAAATTTGGCCAACTTCTTCTTTCTCCGGTTCAATAGCTCCATGAGGACAAACAATCCAGCAAGCTCCACAGCCAGAGCACAAATCTTTGATAAATACTGGATATTTTCCCGGAGGTTGAAAAATGGCATTATTTCTACAAGTTTTTGCACACAATCCACATTTTTTACATTTTGTTTTATTTAATTTTGGGAACTCGGCATAAACTTTTTTTTGAGGTTTTTTCAATTTCTGGCCCAATAATAAATAATCATTTGGGCACTCAACATCACAATCGCAGAGAATAACTCCGCCTCCTCGGCGGGTCGCCGAAGAGGCGACTTTTTCTATTTCTTTAACTAATTTATTAGCAAATAAAATAGCAATCGTACTTTTCCCAGTGCCCCCTTTTCCTCCAGTTATAGCAATTTTAATTATTTTTTGATTGTTGATTTTTGATTTTTGATTTCGCATGTACTATTTTTACTTGCCTCGTTGCCGTAAAAAGCGGCTTTGCGGGGCCGCCGGTAATAGTGATTCCAATGCTTTATTTATTTTAGTTTTCCTGCTTTAAATTTATCCAGGGCTTCCTTTGCAGTTCCTGAAATTCCAGAAATTACTTTAATTCCAGATTGCTGTAACGCTGTTAAAGCATTTGGGCCAATCTTGCCCACAATCACCGCTTCTACTTTTTCACCAGCAACGATCTGAGAGGCAGCAATTCCTGCCCCCCTCATAGCCTCTCTAGCTTCATTGTCTATTACTTTAAATTCCTCTGTTTCTTTATCAACAATTAAAAAATAACTGCATCTACCAAAAACTTGATCTATTGGAAAATTCAAATCTGGACCGCTTGTGCAAATACAAATTTTCATAAAGTTTATCTAACCCTGGTCATTTTAGAGCCACACTCTGGGCAAACCTCAGTATAGCAAGGTACTCCTCTCTTATGAGGGATTTTTGTCTTACATCGCGGGCATACACAAAAATCTCCAGGTCCTAAACCAGAACCGCCAGGCTGACGGCCACGGCCACCTCTCCCAGGTGCTCTAAATCTACCACCAGGAGGAATTGAAGGGATTCTTTTTGGCATATTATTTTTTCCCTTTTTTAGTTTCTAATTCTTTCAATCTTTCTTCAATGGCTTTCATTTCTTCTCGCAAAGTTTTAAGCTCTTCAGTCAATATTTTTTTCTCTTCCTTTGGAGCAGGTTGCGGTGGATAGGGATAATCTTGTCCATATTCAGGATAAGTCCACCACCAGCGAGGGAGCCAGGGAAACCTAAAACATCGACCCCAACCTCTCCCCCGGCCCCTTCCCCATCCTCTTCCCCATCCCCAACCTGGACCATATGGTGGCCAGTAAGGAGGATTATATTCGGGAGGATTAGTTTTATTTGAATTAGCCATAATAACTTTTTATTTAAAATATTATTCGACCTTTTTATATTATGAGTATATACCCATAACTATAGACCTGTCAAGTGCTTTTAATCAACAGGGGCCAATAATTATTCCCCCACCTAAAACCTCCTGATTTTTGTAAAAAACTACTGACTGGCCAGGAGTTATTGCTCGCTGAGGTTTGTCGAATTTTAGATGATAGATATTAGATTTTAGATAATAGACGGTTGCTGGCGAGGCTCTGTGTCGATATCTTATCTTAGCTTTTATTCTCAATGGTAATTTTGGAGCTTTTCCCGAAATCCAGTTAACATCTTTAGCCAAAAGTTCTCTTTTATACAAATCTTTTTCATTTTTAGTAACAATTAAAAGATTTTCCTTTTGATTTTTATCTAAAACATAATGAGGACCACCAGGAAGTTCTATTCCTTTTCTTTGGCCAATAGTGTAAAAACATACCCCCTGATGTTGCCCAACAATTTTTCTTGCCCCGTAGTGAACTTGTTCTACTATGGGGCCTGGTTTTGCTTTGAGATGCTGCTTTAAAAAATCATTTACTGTTGTTTTTATAAAACAAATTTCCATGGATTCTGGAATATTAAGAACTGGCAACTTTAACTTTTTTGCCAATTTTCTAACTCTATCTTTGGTATATTCTCCAATTGAAAACAAAATATGCTTTAATTGATTTTGATTTAACATCCAAAGAAAATAAGACTGGTCTTTATTTTCATCTTTTGCTTTTAATAATTTGTAATTTTTGCTTTTTGCTTTCTGATTTTTGATTTCGTGCTTTAGGGCGTAGTGGCCAGTTGCTACATAATCTGCTTCCAAAGCCAGGGCTTTTTCCAGCAGGATCCCAAATTTTATTTTTTTGTTACAAACAACGCAGGGATTTGGAGTTCTACCTGTTTTATGTTCTTTTAAAAAATAATCGACAATTCCTTTTTTAAATTCTTTTTCAAAATTAAAAACATAAAAAGGGAGACTCAAGATTTTAGCTACTTGTCTTGCTCTTTTTTCAGCTTCTGGAGAACAACACCGGTTCCAGGAACCCCTCAGGTCGGCTTCTGACCAAAACTTCATAAAAATTCCAATAACATCAAAACCAGCCCTTTTTAAAAGGGCAGCAGCTACTGATGAATCGATACCGCCAGACATTGCCACTATTACTCTTTTTGATCTCAATTTTCTCATTATTTCTCTAGAATCTTCTTTTCCAAATTAACATATTCTTTATATCTCTCTTCTATTATTTTTAGATGTTTTTGGATTTTCTTATGCCTTTCTTGAAGTTCTTTTGGGATTGGTAATTTATTTTTAAAAAGATAGTCAAATATCGATTCATGTAAGGCATCATCAGCAAGAATCGAACAATGCACTTTAATTAAGGGTAACTTTCCACTCATTTTCAAAACGTCATCTTTTGTAATTTTAAGAGCTTCTTCTAAAGTTTTTCCTTTAGCTAGAGTGGTTATTATACTGCTAACAGCGATAGCAACAACGCAGCCGAAGGTTTGAAATTTCAGATCAACGATTTTTCTCTTTCCGGTTTTCTGATCTTCTTTAACTTTAATGTAAAGCCAGATAACGTCACCGCAAATTAAATTACCCACCTTTCCTACCCCATCGGGATTTTCCATTTTTCCCATGTTCTTAGGGCTCTTAAAATGTTCCATTATTTTTTTAGAATAAATATCCATGTCTAGATTTCAAAATTTTTTTTAAAAGGAGAAATTTTTCTTAATCTTTTTATTATTTTTGGTAATATTTTTAGGATATGGTTGATGTCTTTCTCTTTTGTCCATCTTCCCAAAGTTAATCTCAAAGAACCGTGAGCTTCATAAGGTTTTAAACCTATTGCTAAAAGACCATGGCTGGGCTCTAATTTGGCTGAGGAACAGGCAGATCCAGTTGAGGCTGAAATCCCATGAAGATCGAGTTGAATAACCAAGGATTCTCCTTCAATAAAAGAAAACCAAAAGTTGGTATTATTTGGAAGCCTCTTTTTTGGATGACCATTTAAATAAGATCCTTCAATGTTCTCTAAAACTCCTTTTATCAATTTATCTCTTAAGTTTGTCAATCTCTTTTCTTCTTTTTTCATTTCTTTTTCGCAAATTCTGGTTGCCTTGGCAAAACCAATAATTGCTGGAATGTTAACTGTACTTGATCTCAATCCAAATTCATGACCACCGCCGTGCAAGATTGGCTCAATTTTAGTCCCTTCCCTAATAAATAATAAGGCTGCCCCTTTTGGGCCATACATTTTGTGGGAAGAGGCAGATAATAAATCTATATTCATTTTATTTACATCTATTGAAACTTTTCCAAAACTTTGGGCACAATCTGTATGAAAATAAACACCTTTTTCTTTACAAGTCCTTCCAATCTCTTCAATTGGCTGGATAGTCCCTATTTCGTTTGAGGCGTGGATTATTGAAACTAAAATGGTATCTTTTTTTGTTGTCTTTTTAAGATCATTAAGATTAATCAGGCCATATCTATTAACTGGCAGTTTAGTTATTTTAAACCCCTGAGTTTTTAACCATTTTGCGGTTTCCAGAATACAGGGGTGCTCAATTTTTGAAATTATAATATGTCTCCCTTTTTTTTGATTGGCAAGGGCGATTCCTTTTAAAGCCAGATTATTACTTTCAGTTGCTGAGGCCGTAAAAATTATTTCTCTTGGCTTAGCTTTTATCAAACTAGCAACGGCTTCTCTGCTTTCTTCCAAAGCCTGTTTAGCTTCCTGACCAAAACTATGCAAAGACATGGTATTGCCAAATTTCTCTGAAAAATAAGGTAGCATGGCTCTAATGACTTGAGGATCAACTGGCGTTGTAGCAGCGTAGTCAAGGTAAATTCTTTTAATTTTTCTTTTCATATTGTTCAAATAAAAAAGTGAAGATTAAAATTTCTTTATTTTCTCGTTCAATTCTTTAAGCAAATTACCAAGATCAATTCCATAGATTTCGCAGATATCTCCAATTTTTAAATTCTCCATTTCGTATTTAACAAAAGGACAACCCAAACAGGGTAAATTATATTTTGCTAAAATTTCCTTAGCTTCTGGAAATTTAAAAATCTCAGTCAAGGTTGTATCCTTTGTAATTTTTGACATATTTCCCCCTTCTGACTTTTAATATTGTCTTTTAAAGAAGAATATTAAATATGTATCCCAAAATCAGAATCTGTGGAACTGTTATAAGTGGGAGCCACAAAGCAGCTCTCTTACCAATGTTAGACCAAATCAATCCTATCTCTGTATAATCTGTTGCTACCCCTGCCATCAAGAATACAAAAGAATTACCAAAAGCCCCTGTCTGTCTAAAAATTTCAAATGCCATTGGTGATGAACCCTCTGAGCATACCTCTATTATTGTTGCTAAGATCAGTGTTATTAATAGACCGAGTAAAGTCGGGCCCATATAATTCATAAAGAAGTCCTGAGGGATATATGCTCTCGCGACTGACGCCAAAAACATTCCAATCAAAATCCACCATAAAACCATCCTTGTCAATTCCCAGGAACCTTTTAGAATACCAATACTATCTTTCTTCAAGTTATCTGGAGTAAACTTATATCCCTTCCATCTTCTTTTGATGTCTTTTAAAATTGAGAAGTCTTCCTCAATTTTAACCCCGTGTTTATTACATTCTATCAAACCTCTTCTATCTAATATTTGATAAATCAAACCAGTAACTATAGCAATAATAATTGCGAAGCCAATAAAAAATAATGCTTTAACGCCAAAGAATCCAAACAATATGATCGTGATTGGTAAATTAGCCCATGGAGAAGCTAATAAAAAGGCAATAACTGCTGGGGTAGAAGCACCTTTTTTATAAAGTTCCATTGATATAGCAAGAATTCCATGTGAACATGCAGACATCAAAAACCCAAAACCAACAGAATAAAATATGGTGCTCTTTTTATGCTGGGCTAAATATTTTGAAATGTATTTTCTTGGAATGAAATGATCGATAAATCCTCCAAGAAGCAAACCAACTATAATAGCCAACCAAATCATCTTAACATAGTCATAGAAAGAAAAAATCAAGTCATGAAGGATGGTTATACCAAAATAATCAAGAATAAAATGGGTTATTTGAATTACAACTAAACCAAAGACGACCAAGAAAATTTTTTCTCTGTACCATCTTCCAGGTTTAGCACTACAAACCTCACTACAAAAAGGGGTTCTTTTATTCACACCACTTTCGTTTCTCATTTTGTCTCTTTATCAATCCATTTTAAAAATTTTGGATAACCTTTTTCGATTGATAATGAAATTATACAAGGGATATCATAAGAATGTAATTCTTTTGCTCTTTTAATAACTTTATCAACCAATTCATCTTTTGTTTTAACTATCAGGGCTACTTCACCTTCTCTTTGAATTTTTCTTTCCCAGCGATAAATCGATTTTATAGGGAATATATTAACACATGCTGCCAATCTTTCTTCAACCAATACTTCAGCTATTCTCTTGGCCTCTTTTCCATCAGTAGTTGTGATATAGATTAATTTATACATCCTATTCAAATGCTTTGGATATTAAATTACCGAGCCAATGGGAAATGACAATGACAAATAGGGCTAATAAAATATGCTCAGAGATGAGTTTTATTGGACGCTCAGCCTTGATTTTAGCAATATAGAAATTCAAAACTATCAGGAGTAATACTCCCCACAAAACAGCAACAAAAATAGCAATTTTTAAAGGAAAAAGTAAAACAGGGATAGCAAAGGTTAAACTAAATCCAGAAACTGAGAGAAAAGCAAAAAGAGTGGTGAGCCAAACTTCCTTTGGAGCATGCTTTGATCTTCTTTTCTCGATTTCTGATTCTTCAACCAGATGTAAGCCCATAGCATCAGATAATCCGTCAGCTATCGCTATAATTATAATTCCAGCAACAACTGCTAATTTTGAGGAAGTAGCAGCAGATAATCCAACAATCATCCCTAAACTTGTAATCACTGCTGAAGTCAAACCAAAAGAAATTCCCGTAATTAATTGATGAGAATGTTTTTGAAGCATTTTTAGCCGTAATGAGCGAGGCAGCAAGACTCAAAGTAGCTTTCGCAGGCTTGTCAGTATGGTTCCGCTGAAGGCGGATGACAAGCCGAGAACGCAGGCTGCCGAATCTCGCTGGGATTCGGACAGCTGATACTTTGAGGATTGGCTGCCGAGCAATTATCCTGCTATCCAGCAAGCCAACCGCCGTCAATAACCACTGTAGAGCCGGTCATATAAGAACTTTCTCCTGAGACTAAAAACAAAACTAAATTGGAAACCTCTTCTGGTTTTCCAACTCGGCGCATTGGAAGTCTGGCCAACATTGCTTCCATTGTTTTTGGGTCTTTTCTCACTGGATCAATCATTGGGGTCTCAATCATTCCCGGAGCAATAGTGTTAACTCGGATATTATAAGGAGCTAACTCTACTGCTGAAGCTTCGGTCATGGCTGCAATTCCTCCTTTTGAAGCGCAATAGTGAACAATATTGGGGAAACCAATTCCTTGCTGTCCCATGGCCACTGAAGCAATATTTATAATTACCCCTGCCTTTTGCTTTGCCATTTCTTTGGCTACTGCCTGGGTACACAAAAAATATCCTTTTAAATTGATATCCAAAGTCCTGTCCCAATCTTCCTCGGTTAACTCCAAAAATGGTTTGAATTGACAAATTCCGGCATTGTTTACCAAAATATCTATTTTGCCAAATTTCTCAATTGTTTTTTTAACCATCTCATCCACTTCTTCTTTTTTTGAAACATCACATTTTACAGCAAGAGCTTGACCTCCTTCTTTTTTAATTTCTCCTACTACGACTTTACAATCTTCTTTTGAAATATCCGAAACCACTACTTTTGCTCCGGCTTTAGCTAAAACCAAGGCATGACTTTTACCCATCCCTTGCCGAGCACCAGTAATAATAGCTACTTTATCTTTTAGTTCAAACATATAGATTTTATTTTACTTATTTTTAAATTTTGGTTCGACCTTTGGCAAATTTTTAAAGTCATCCAAACATCAAAAGTTCGGGTTTAAATATTAGCAAAACTCCTAAAATAAATATTAATAATCCTCCAATCAAAGTGGCCCAATAATTGTATTTTTCAGTAAAATCAACCCTACTCAGAGTGATCATTGCCAAAGAAAAAATTATTAAATCATCTAACATAAAAACAAAAGTATAAAGTAAAAGATAGAAATAATAACTAAAGGTGCTTAAGGAGTTAACGGCTAGGATTCGAGTATAAATAGCTGGCAAACCGGCTGAGCAAAAAAATTCAACCAAGTTTACTCCTAAAGCTAAAATAATTAATCCACCTATCATTGCCAAAGTAAATGGAGATGTAACTATTTTTTCGGCTCTTTCCTTTAATCCGTACTCAATTCTTGATTTCACCCCTAAAACTTTACAAACGCCGGGATGATAAGTAATAAAATTTTTAATTTGCCAAACTCCTACTCCAATTGCCAAGATTCCAATTAAGATTCTGGTTAAATTTACATAACTTATTGCCAAGAATAAATTTAACCAAGCAGTTAAAATCAAGTAATAGACAATACCAGAAGCTGCAATAAATATTCCTCCTACCAGCCACATTTTCTTTCGAGATCGAGTATTTATTAGAAGGGCAATTAAAAATAGCAAAACCCACATGGCACAGGGATTTAATCCATCTAAAGCTCCTAAAACCACAGTAAGAGTTGGTAGAGATAATTGGAAAAGGTCAATTTCACCAAAAAAGGGAATTTTAATTTTATGAGAAATTTCTCCCTCCTGTCCTAAACACTCTTTCAGACAATTTTCGATGTTTTCAGCAATCTGCTGACTAAAACCAACGAAATATCTAGTAGGGGTAAAGGTTACCGGCACCCGTCCTTGTTCTCCTTTTAATACTTGATATTTTTCATAAAAATTTTTTAGAATTTTTTGATTTTCCGGATAGCGAGTTACTTCGTATTGTTTTATCTCAATTTCTGGATATTTTTTCTCTAATTCCTCTAAAAATATTTTTTCTTCGGCACAATGAGGGCAAGTAACACTATAGAAAAAATGAATCTCAATTCGATTTTCTTGAGCCAGAATTAAGTCAACTTTCATTAAAGAACTTAAGAAAAAGATGGTGAATAATATCAAGAAAAATTTTTTCATATTTCAAATTAATAAAATATTCTTATTTTTTCACTAAATCGGCTAAGGTGATGGAATTTA
Organism: Patescibacteria group bacterium; assembly: GCA_020148055.1. Lineage (GTDB taxonomy): Bacteria > Patescibacteriota > Minisyncoccia > Minisyncoccales > JAHCRE01 > JAHCRF01. The sequence continues at coordinate 23,941 of JAHCRF010000004.1, forward strand.
AAGTTAAATTTAGGTTATCTTGAATTTTCTGCCAGACATTTTTTGTTAAACATATTTTTCTTCGCGGACAAAAAAATCTTTTTTCTTTTTCTTTTGCTATACAAAAAACCGGAGCCATTGTTCCCTCTAATATCCTTATTATTTCACCTACTTTAATTTTTTTAGGCTTTCGAGCTAAAAAATATCCTCCCTGAACACCTTTTTTGGCCTTAATCAAACCGGCCTTTTCCAATTTTGAGAATATCTTTTCCAAAAAATCAAAAGGGATCTCTTCCTCCTTTGAAATTTTTCTCAACGAACAGACTTCATCCTTTAAACGAGGATCTGCTAAATAGACCATTGCTCTTAGACCATATTGAGATTTTTTTGAAACTCTCATAGTTTGTGGTTTCTAAATTCGCAAAGCGAATTTGGAGTATTAATACCGACAATTATAGTCGGTTTTAATATAGCAGAGCCGAAATACTGTGTCAAATTTCTCTTTTATCTAGTAGTCTTTTTAACTTTTTAAAAATTAAAAAAATCGCTAAGCAATTTCGGAAGCTATATCATAATTATAAGGTATTTTAAAAACATTAAAAAACCCCGAGAAAAACTCTCGGGCAAACGAGCTCCGAGGGACGGACGATGTTAGAATCTGTCTGATGATAGTTAATCCAGGACTCCCTATAGTTGACTAACACATAATCATATTGCATGCCAGCCAGCAACTAAACTGCCTGGACCTAATCGAGAACCAACCAGGGTACAGACCAAGTTAGTGAAAGCAACTTCCGCATTTATTTTTTCTTTTAATATATTTTTTAATTTTTCAGCTCCTTCGGAATTATCGGCATGGACAATCACTATCCTAATTTTTTTACCTTTTTTTCTAATTTTTTTACTCTCCTTTTCGATTTTTTTGAAAAGAGCTTCGGAAATATCTTTTGCAAAAATTGAAAATCCCCCCTTGGTTATGATGCCATTTTTTATCTCCATCAAAGGCCTTATTCCTATTTTTTTCATCTTTCTTATCCAATTTGCCTGAGAAGAGCTAATTCTTCCAATCGCCTCTACCCATTTTGGATCTTCAAAAAGTAGATAAGTGTGAATTTTGGGAATTAAACTTTTGAATTCTTGAATAATCCCATCGATTTCTCTTTGTTCTCGAATTAATTCAATTGCCCGCAAGACCAGAAGAGCTTGCCCAGCAGTAGCAGTTAGAGAATCGAGGATATAAACCTTAGAAGAATCATCTAACATTGTCCTTGCCTGATAGGCTGAATTGTAACACCCTGAAAGTTTTGAAGTAACGGTGATACAAAGAACTTTTTCGAATATTCGGAGTTGTTTTTGGAAAACTTCAAGATATGCTTTTGGAGAAGGTTGAGAAGTTTTTCCTAATTCTTTAATTCCTCTTTTTTCGGCTTCTCGCATCTTTTGATAAATATTTTCGCCCGGCAAATTAACTACTTCTGGCCAATCAAGGATAGCAGGAACTTCTTCAATATGATATTTTTCTACGATTTTTTGTGGAAGATCAGCAATATCTTCAACAACAATGCCAATGGGAACTTTGACAGCAGGGTTGTTGTATCCTTTCTCTTCATCAGAAATATTGTTAATGCCTAAAAAATTCATATTATCAATTATATATCAATCGCAGGCAAAATAAAATCCCAAGAAAAACTCTCGGGGTGGCGGATGAAAATAAAAAAATCGATTTATTTAGTTTTATGCTTCTTTAAAAATTGTTTTAAATTTTCTTGATTTCTTTTTTGTATTTTTTCTTCTTTCTTTTTTGGACCTGCCACACCTTTAAAACTTGATTTGCGATTTCGTAAAGACAATAATAAACCTCTGGATCATAATGATCATAATCCTTTTCTAATATCTTATCATAATAATCCCTCTCTAACATTTTCATTATGGGCCCTTTTCGTTTTAGATTCATAACGTTTTTTTATTCCTTTTTATTATTCTACCAAAAAACCGCCTTCTTGGCGATTCAATGCGGCTCGGTCGCTCGAACTGAGTACTAGCGTGCTCGGTCTAGCGGACGATTTTAGAACCTTTGAGTGGATAGATTTTATTAAATGTCCAGAATTAGCTTTAGCTCAAATAAATCAATTGCTCCAACTTGTCACACCTTAAAGACATTTCAGATATACCCTACTACTCATTATTTCTTAAAAGACGGCAATTTGATTTATTTAAATCATAATCTTTCTTTAACTCTTTTCACTAACTTTTCTAATGTCCAATTGGTTTTAATGAAATAATCATACACTCTGCTTTCTAACGCCTCTGCTGTTTTTTCAGCAGCGCTTAGATTGGTTAAAATTACTACCCGAACATTTTTGCCCCACTCATCTTTCCGTAATTTTTTTAGCATCGTCATTCCGTCCATTTTTGGCATAATAATATCAAGTAAAATCAAATCAGGATGCTCTTTCAAGGCGAGTTTTAATCCTTCTTCCCCATTTTTTGCTTTAAGTACATGAAATCCTTCACTAGTAAAGGTATCAACCAGTGCTCGTAAGGTAGACACATCATCTTCAACCACTAAAATTGTTTTATTTTTCACTGATTGTTCTCGCATGTATTTATATTTTAGTCAATGATTATAAGAGTAAATTAAATGCTCATCTTCTTACCCTTTTTCTTTCTCATTCCTTTCAAAGGAATTGTAACATAAAAAGTGGTGCCTTTATTTTCTTCTGATTCAAACCAGATTCTGCCACCAGATTGTTCCAGGACTGATTTTACAATATATAGTCCAAGACCAGTGCCATCTGGTTCTTTTTCAACTATATTGTCAGCTCGGAAAAATTTGGTGAATATTTGTGACTGTTGGTCGTTTGGAATGCCATATCCAGTATCTGAAATTTTAATAAGTACATCGGATTTTCCTTTTTCCACTGAAACCTTCACTCTGCCTCCTTTAGGAGTATAATTGATAGCATTAGAAAGTAAATTTTGAAAAACAATATGCGTAATATTTGGATCAGTATTAACAATCAATGGTTTTTTGCCATAATCCTTTTCTAGTTTTAATTTTTTAGTTTTAATTTGTGGCAAAAGCTCTTTAAGGACAATATTCGCAATCTCGATAATGTTTATTGGCTCTGGCTTAATACCAAAAGTGCCAAGTTCTATTCTCGAGACATTTAAAAGAAGATTTACCAATTGTACCAATCGTTGATTGGCGGTATAGATTTCTTTTAAATACTTTATTTGTTGATCATTAAGTTCGCCGGCCTTACCAAGAAGAAGCATTTCGGAATACCAATTAATATTAGTCAAAGGAGTGCGGAGTTGGTGAGAAGCTAAAGAGACAAACTCTGTTTTTGCCCGCTCAATCTTTTTGCGCTCAGAGATATCCTTTACTGTTGCGAAGTAGCTTATGACTTCTCCTTTCTCGTTTCTCAACCAGGATGGACTGACAATTACAGGAAAGCGTTCACCATTCTTTCGCATGAATATCATTTCAAAGTCTTCGAATTCTCCTCGTAATGTTTTTTTAAAAGCCTTTTGAATATTTTCATATTCTTCTGGTGCCCAATAAGGGTGGGGCGGCCCGACTCCAATCAGCTCCTCTCTAGTAAACCCTGTCATCTTACAAAGGGCCTCGTTGATATTAATATGAACACCTCGGCTATCAATTATAGAGAACCCATCCTTCATAGAAGCGATGAGGTTTTCTGCGAATTCTTTACTTTTCTTCAGCATCTCCTCTATCTTCTTCCGCTCAGTAATGTCGCGGATAACAGCTGCTATGCCTCTAACTCTTCCTTGAGTATCCTCAATCCTTTGTTTAACAACATGAAAGCACTTTTCACCAACCCATTCTTCTCTAGAGATAAAGCCAGATTTTAAAGCTTCTATGTCACTTCTCCTGCACCCTTCGGCAACTGTTTTTGGCATAAAATCAAAATCTGTCTTACCAATAATGTCTTTCACTTTGATGTTGAAAAGTTTCTCATGCGCTTTATTCGCGATTAAATATTTTAAATTTTTATCCTTAAGAAAGATAAGGTCGACTGATGAATTAACAAGTGATTCAATTTTCTTCTGATAGTTCTTAAGTTTTTCTTCTGCTTTTTTATTCTCGGTGACGTCTCTTACAATTACCAAAGAACCAACGATTTCCCCTTCACTTATAAATGGTGTAGTGATTACCTCAACAATTATTCTCCTTCCATCTTTAGTAGTCCCCTCCACTTCATAATAAGGTGGAACTTTTTTGCCCCTTCGATCTTTTCTAAAATATTCAATGATTTTTTTTCTATTTTCAGGATTAATGAATTTAATTTCTCTAAAATGGCGTCCCTTTATTTCTTTTGGACTAAATCCACTTATTTTTTTAACGGCGGGATTAATATCAACAATCCTCCCTTCTTTATCAAGGATCACAATGACATCTCTTATGTTTTTAAATAAACTCCTGAATTTCTCTTCAAGTTTTTTTATATTCTTGTCATTTTTTTTGTCCCTCATCTTTATAATATCTATATTTGTAATTTGCATTTTCATTTTACCATCCCCAGGATTATCTACAAAACCCCGAAGAAAATTTGAGCGATAGCTCTTAAAAATTGATTTCCATCTAAAAATTAAGATAACGGTTGGGACATAGGATAGTATTTAATTTCTTTAATCCTATAAATTATTTTTATTGGAGAAGTGATTATTATCTCATCGCCGGTCTTTCTTCCCAGAAGGGCTTTCCCGACTGGAGATTGAGAAGATATCTTTCCTTCGCTTGGATTGGCCTCTAATGTTCCAACAATCATAAATTCATTGATTTTACCATCTTGTTCTTCTAAAGTGACGATTGCTCCCAGATTAACAATGCCCTGTTTTCCTTTAGGAGGAGTTTTAATTATCTTGACATTCTCTAATATGTTATCTAATTCAGCTATTCTAAACTCTAAACGGCTCAGATCTTCTTGAAAAGAAAGATATTCAGGGTTTACATCTTGGGAGTGTAAAATCTTAGGCCTTGTGCCTTTAATTTTATTCAACCTAAGAACTTTAAGATCTTTATATTCTTTTTTTATTCTTTCTAATCCTTCTTTAGTTAGGTAAAATTTCTTTTTTTCTGCCATATTATTTGGAATCTAAAGTGAAAGAACCTCCTGGATTTGGAGGTTCAGTAGTTTGTAAATTTTTTAATCTTTAGGGTTTTATCTTTCTCCTACTGAACCTCGCAAATAATTTTTTGGTAATGGTAATAAAGCACCAAACACCTCTATCAAGAATATGGCCAGTTAAGGAGTTTGAAAGATTAATTTTCTCTTTTTGCTTTCTCATTTTCTTAACTTTTTATCAATTCTCTCAACCGATTTCCATTATACCCGACCAAGAAACCCTGTCAAGTTTTTCCAACTAATTCTTAGTTTAATGTGTCAAAATAATCTGTCAAGTCAACCTTTATCTTTCCATAAAGTTCTAATATAATTAAAATAATGATTTCAACAATTTTAGTTTTACTCTCTTTAGCCGCCATTTTATTTATGGCCATAATTGGAACAGTTATTTTTTTTCATTTTAAAAGATTCAGCGTTCCAAAAGATCCATTTGCTAAGCGAGTTTTGAACATTTTTGAAATCGGTAGCTTATTTATTATTTTATTAAATTTTGTTTTGTTAGCCTTAAATCTTTTAAAAAAATGATTACCCTTCGCCCAAATGAAAAAATTTATCTAATTAAACGTCGCCATTGGCTCATCTTGATGAGAAGCCTTCTTCCTGAATTTCTAATCTTTTTAGCAACTATTATCTTGATGATTACTCTTATTTTTATTCCCCTTCCCTCCTGGCCGAACTGGCTGACAAATTTTATTCCCTCTATTCTGGAACTTGAGATCCGTTATCTTTCATTATTCCTTCTTAGTCTTTTTCTCTTGGTTATCTGGACAATTAGCTTTTTGATTGTTACTAACTATTATCTTGACTGTTGGATTGTTACTAATGAAAGAACTATTCATACCGAACTTAGGGGACTTTTTAGCCGGATCTTTTCTAGTATCAACCATGACAAAATTCAGGATATTACAATAGAAATCCAAGGATTCTTCCCAGCAATTCTTCGTTTCGGTGATCTTTATATCCAAACAGCTGGTGAATTTCGAGAATTTGTTTTTCGCCAGATTCCCCAACCCCACAAAACAAGGGTAATTATTTTTAAAGCTCAAAAAGAATTTTTGAAAAGGATGAAAAAAGATGGAGTTTTATAAAATATTATGTCTTTTAAGCTACCAAAAAGCAATGAAAAGATTTCCTGGACTAAACACGTTAAAGAAAAAATGAAATTTTATCAATTGAGCGAAAGGCGACTGAAGAGATTACTCCGCAACCCTAAAAGAATAGAAAAAGGAATTGTTCCCAGAACAATTGCCATTATGCAGCCGGCTGGAACTAAGAAACATCCAACTGAAATCTGGCTAATGTACCAAAAAATTGGAAAGAAAATAAGAATTATCACTGCCTGGCGCTATCCCGGTATTAGCCCGATCAGAGAAGCGCCACCCGTTCCAAAGAATATTCTCAAGTATTTATGGAAATTAAAAATTTAATAGTCGGTCCCATTTTTACAAATTGCTATTTGTTAACTTCAAAAGATGAAACAGCAGTTATTGATCCTGGAGGAGGGGCAGAAAAGATTCTAAAGGAAATTGAGGATAATAGAAAAAAACTAAAGTACATTATCTTAACTCACTCCCATTGGGATCATACCTCTGCCGCTTTAAAAATAAAAGGAGAAACTGGAGCTAAAATTTTGATTCATAAAGCTGAAAAAGATTTTTTAAATTTTGAGGTTGATAAATTTCTAAAAGAGGGGGATAAAATAAAAATCGGAGATATTATTCTGGAAGTCATCCATACTCCCGGTCACACCAAGGGGAGTATTTGTTTGTTAGAAAAAGATTTTATCTTTACTGGAGACACTTTATTTAAAACAGGTTTCGGGCGGACAGATCTTCCCGGTGGCTCTTCAAAAGACCTTCAAGAATCTCTTGAAAAATTATCAAAACTTTTAAAACCAGGGATGAAAATCTATCCCGGCCACGGTGAAATTTTCGAATATAAAAAATAAGTTCTAACTGAATTAAAGATTTCTTTGATTTATTCCCGCGCCGAAGGCGCGGGATTTTTTATCTTGTAGAAATTCGTTAAAAATGGTAAATTTAATTAAAAGATGAAAAAAATTTCTTTTGACGAAGAATTGTATAAAGCCAAATCAATTAATAATTTAATTCTTTTTGGTATTTATTCAATAATCGAAAAAAAAGAAAAATGCACCTTCGAAAAATTAATCAAAGAATGCTTCACTCTATTCCCAAAGGCCTTTAGCTTTTCCCGACATCCTCGATGGCCAGATTCCCGTAAATTAGACCGGCCCCTCAGAACCCTTAGAAAAAGAAAATTAATTACTGGCAACCCAAAAACCTCTTTTTCTCTAACAAAACCGGGAAAGAAAATGGCTGAAGAAATAATCAAAACATTTAGGCAAAGAAAATTAAAATTTAAGTAAACTATGATAGAGGAAGTTAGGGCTCACCCGCCTAAATTTTCAAAAGAAAAATTTGGGCGGGCTCATATTTTTGTTTCAGGAAGGGTTCAGGGAGTTTTTTTTCGAGAAAATACTCGCGAAAAGGCCGAGGAATTAGGAGTTTTTGGCTGGGTTAAAAATTTAGCCGATGGCCGAGTTGAAGCAGTTTTTGAAGGAGAAAAAGAAAAAGTCGAGAGCTTGATTGAATGGGCTAAAAAGGGGCCCGAAATTGCCAGAGTAAATGATATTGATGTTGAATGGCAAGAATACAAAGGAGAGTTTAAAAATTTTGATATTAGATATTCTTAAAAACTATGAGTAAAGTTTCTCGAAAAAGGAGACAATTTAAAATCAAAAGAAAGGGTAAGAGGAAAAAGAAATTAAGGAAATTAAAAGAAAAATATTTTGCCAGTAAGTCAAAGAAAGAGAAAGAAGAAATTATCGAGAAAATGAAAAAAACTTCTCCTCATTCACCAATCGAGAAGATCTTGGGTATTAAAAAAGAAAAGGTATGAAAATCAAGTGCTTGATCGGGATAGCTCCCCGAACACTAAATTCTAGGCGAAATCTCATCAGTTTCGCTTTTTTGTTGACTTTTTCAGAAAATCGGCTTGAAAAAGCCGATTTTTATGCCAAAAAGCCCGTCGCTGGGCTGTTTTTTTTCGCCAGGAAGGCGATTTTTTGGTAGAATAAGTTGATAAAATAAAATCTTATGGAATGTAGACAAAAAGAAAATTTAAAAACTTGCCCTTGTACTTATCCTGGATGTCCCAGGAAAGGAATTTGTTGTGAGTGTATAAAGCATCATTGGGAAAAGAGAGAGCTTCCTGCCTGTTTTTTTTCAAAAGAAGCAGAAAAAACTTTTGACCGCTCAATTGAAAACTTCATTAAAGATCAAAAGTAACCAACCCTGAAGTAATCGCCCAAGACCCACTCTTTTTTTGGAATAGAATAATTAAAATCTATGTTTCCTCTTTATGACGAATCAGCTAAATCTTTAAAACCTCCTTATCTGACAATTCTTTTGATTTTCATTAATGTCTTGATATTCGGATTTACTTTTTTTAGTGGAAATTTTGAGGAGATAGTTTTAGAGTATGGAACAATCCCAAATCAAATTTTAAAGGGGGGAGGTCTTTTAACTTTGTTAACATCAACATTTTTGCATGCTGGCTTTTTGCATTTGATAGGAAACATGTGGTTTCTCTGGCTTTTCGGAGATAACTTAGAACATAGCTTGGGAAAGATAAGATTTATTATTTTCTATCTTCTGGTTGGAATTATAGCTAGCATTATCAATGTCTATATGGCCCCTTTTGAACATATGGACATCCCAACCATTGGAGCTTCAGGAGCAATATCGGGACTATTAGGAGGATATGTAATTCTTTTTCCAAGAAATAAAATCCGAGCTTTTATGATGATTTATTTCAGGCCAATTCTTTTTTATGTCCCGGCCTATATTTATGTGGGGGTCTGGTTTTTATATCAGTTATTGTATGCTGGTACGCCCACTTCTGTTGCCTACATGGCCCACATAGGAGGATTTATTGGAGGGATGATTCTTATTTTATTGTTAAGAAAGAAGAAAATCAGAAAAGATTAATTAGGTGGGTTGCAAGAAGTTCTAGTGGTGAAATTAAAAGTGGCGATTTTTTGTTATAATTAAAATATAAAATGGTATTATGGAACTACAATTATATGGTTTAATCCTTGATTTCTTTGGAACAGTATTGCTATTGTTATTTTTAGATCCTTTAGCGGTGGAAAAGGAAATCCATAACGAGAAAGGAATCTCAGAAAAGAAGATTATTAGAAAATACTTGATGAAAAGATATTTTGCCTTAATTATTATTATTTTCGGTTTTATTATTCAAATCATATCCCTATTGTTTTAGCAATAAAAAAATGATTAATTTTGAGGAATTTAAAAAAATTGATTTGAGAGTAGCGAAAGTCATTACAGCGGAAAAGGTAGAAGGGGCCGAGAAGCTTCTAAAGTTGCAGATAGATTTGGGCGATGAAAAAAGACAAATTGTTGCTGGAATTGCCCAGTTTTATCAGCCAGAAGATTTAATCGGAAGAGAAATAATTGTGGTTGTAAATTTAGAGCCGAAAGTTGTCTTTGGTTTAGAAAGTCAAGGAATGCTTCTGGCAGCAGAAGACAAAAACCAAAAAGAACCAGTGCTTTTGATTCCTGATAAAGAAGTTCCACCTGGCACTAAAATTTGCTAAAAACAGTTAAGCCCGAGTTAGAAAAGGTCGAACCCTTGCACCAAGGCAAAGCTCGGTGCGGCTAAGGAATCTATTAGGAAACTTTAAAATTAATAAACTAAAATGTATATTCAAATTTTGATTGCAGGTTTCGGAGGAGGGGTTATTAGAGGATTGGTTGGTTTCATTAAACATCAATATTCTTACAAAAATGTTGGTTTTCGTCTGCCTTATTTTTTTTAATATGATGTTTTTTTCTGGTATCATTGGACTTTTGGCTGCTGTCGCCACAAAAGAATTAGGAATTACTTTTTTGGGAGTAAATTATATTTCACCAGCCCTGGCTCTTATTATCGGATATGCCGGTGGAGATTTTATTGAGAATATTTATAAGACAATAGTTAAGAAACCTTCCCTTTATTCTCTACCAGAGGATTTAAAGAAAAAATAAAAGGCGATAATAAAAATTGGTAAAATATTTTGATTGATAAATTAATGGAAAAAAATTTAAAAAGATCTAAAAAAGTCGTTATTGGGGGAACTTTTGATATATTACACGATGGACATAAAGCTCTATTGAGGAGAGCTTTTGGATTAGGCGAGGTAGCTATTGGCTTAACTTCCGATATTATGGCTAAAGAAATCAAAAAGAGAAAAATCGAAGATTTTGAACAAAGAAAAAAAGAGTTAGAAGATTTTATCACCAAAGAATTTAAAACTAAGCCAGAAATCGTAAAAATTGAGGATAAATTCGGCTTTACTTTAGCAAAAGATTTCGATTATATTGTTGTTTCTCCGGAAACCTATGAGACAGCCCAACTTATCAATGTTGAGCGCCAAAAAAGAAAGAGAAAGCCAATAAACATTGTTAAAATAAAGTTTGTTTTGGCTGAAGATGAAAAACCGATTTCAGCTAAGAGAATATCAAGAGGAGAAATAGATAGAAAAGGAAGGCTGTTAAGATAGCTATTTAAAAATTTCTTATTTCACCAATTTTGGGAGGGGTTTAGAGCCTTCTTTTATTTAGAATAAAAAGGGTATAATGAAAATATCCTAAAAAGAAATTTATGAAATTTATAGCCGATTTTCATATCCATAGCAAATACTCTCGGGCAACCAGTAGAAACACAGATTTAGAAAATTTAGATAAATGGGCAAAGATTAAAGGAATTAAAGTCTTGGGCACAGGAGATTTTACTCATCCCGAGTGGTTTAAAAATTTAAAAGAGAAACTAACACCTGCTGAACCAGGTTTATACAAATTAAGAGGTAGCGATTCCGAGATCCGTTTTATTTTAACTAGTGAAATTAGTTGTATTTACTCCAAAGGTGGTAGAGTTCGAAAAATTCATATTGTTGTTCTTGCTCCCTCTCTAGAAATCGTTGAAAAGATTAATGTTCATTTGAGCTGGATTGGAAATCTAAAAGCTGACGGAAGACCAATTTTGGGATTAGATGCTAAAGAGTTAGTAAAAATTATTTTGGGAATTTCCAAGGATTGCTTAATTGTTCCCGCCCATATCTGGACTCCCTGGTTCAGTCTCTTCGGTTCAAAATCTGGTTTTGATTCTATTGAAGAATGCTTTGAAGATCATTCAAAATATATTTTTGCATTAGAAACCGGACTATCTTCAGATCCGCCGATGAACTGGAGACTATCTGCTCTGGACAGAATTACTTTGATAAGTAATTCAGATGCACATAGCCCTCAAAAAATAGGCCGGGAGGCTAATGTTTTTGATACAGAATTAAGTTACCCGGCAATCATTGAAGCGATAAAGTCAAAAAATCCTCAAAAACTTCTTTATACTATTGAATTTTTCCCTCAGGAAGGTAAATATCATCATGATGGTCACCGGGATTGTGAAATTAATTTATCTCCCCAAGAATCAAAAAAATACAACAACATTTGTCCTGTTTGTGGAAGACCTCTAACTATTGGAGTTTTAAATAGAGTAGGAAAGTTAGCTGATAGGCCAGAGGGTTTCAAACCAGAAAAAGTAATTCCATTTAAAAGTTTAGTTCCTTTGAATGAAATAATCGCTGAGAGTTTAGGAGTGAACACTGGGACAAAACAAGGAGAGATAGAGTATAAAAATCTAATAAAAAATTTCGGTAATGAATTGAAAATTTTACTCGAAGTTCCTCGAAAAGATCTGGAAGCAGCTACCTTGCCAGAAATCGCTGAAGGAGTTATAAGGGTTAGAGAAGGAAAGGTTTATATTACACCAGGTTTTGATGGAGTTTTCGGAAAAATAAGAATTTTCTCTCGGGGAGAACAAAGGGTCTTGTCAAAACAAGGAACGCTTTTCTAAACTAAATATGACTATTGGTATTCCTAAAGCTTTATTTTACTGGAAAGAGCCTTTTTCAACCGGAGCTCACATAGGTCATTTTTGGGAGATTTTTTTTGAAAGTTTAGGAGTAGAGGTTATTTTATCTCCAGAAACTAATAAAGAGATTGTTGAAAGGGGAGTAAAGGTATCTGATCCTGAATTCTGCTTTGCGACAAAAGTATTTTTAGGTCATATTTTATGGTTGGAAGGAAAAGTAGATTACATTTTTGTTCCAAGACTAAAAACAAATGAAGAAAAACTTGAATATTGTCCTAAATTTTTTGGCTTGCCAGATTTAGCAAAGATTCTGGTCAAAACTCCAATTTTAACTGAAACTTTTGATATGAGAGAGGGAAAAATTGAGACAAGTCTTGAAAAATTAGGAAAAAAGTTAGACAAAAACGCAATAAAAATAGAAAAGGCAATAAATAATGCTTTTTTAAAAGAAAAAGGGTCAAAAAAGAAACAAGAACAAGATTTTCTCAAAAAGATAAAATCTGACAAACAAAGGATCGTTTTAATCTCTCACCCCTACAATTTATATGACGATTATGTTAATGTCGGGATAAAAAAGAAATTAGAGAAATTAGGTGCTGAGGTAATTTTCATAGATGAAGTCCCAGTTAAGAGACAAGAGACAAGAGCCAGAAGCCAGAAATTAGATTATCCGGAATTTCATTGGGAATTTGGTAAAGAGATAATGGAAAAAATTGAAGAGATTTTAAAGTATACCTTTTCTGGCGCTATCGAGATTTCCTCTTTTCTATGTGGTTGCGATGCGGTATTAAAAGAATTTGTAGAAAAAGCATTTAAAGGAAATAAAATCCCATTTTTATATTTAATAATTGATGAAAACACTGCCGACGCTGGTCTTCAAACAAGATTAGAAGCATTTATGGATACCATACAATAAAATTCTAAATTCTAAATTCTAAATAATATTTATGAAAATAACTTTTCCTTATTGGGGGAATTACACAATTGCTTTTAAAGCCCTATTCAAAAAATTAGGCTTGTCTATCGTTCCTCCAGAAAAAACTAATCCAAGAGCAATTGAAAATGGAGCTAAAATTTCTCCTGAAATGTATTGTCTCCCATTAAAAATAAATATTGGGAATTATTTATCAGCTATAAAAAGAGGGGCTGATACTATTTTTATGGTAACCAGCCTTGGGGGTTCCTGCCGCTTGAGATATTACGGGGCAATCCAAGAAAAGGTTTTATCAGACGCAGGTTACGATGTTAACTTTATTGTCTTTGATCAGACCCCAAAAGATATTTACAAAAAAATCAAAGAAGTTTCCGGAGCTTCTTTTTGGCAGATAATAAAGGCTGCTTGGTTTTTCTATGAGAAACTAAGATTAATTGAAAAATTAGAAAAGAAGGCAAATTATCTCAGGCCAAGAGAAAGAATAAAAGGAGAAACTGATAAAATTCTAATGCAGGCCTTTTTAAATCTCGACAAGATAAATACAAAAAAAGAATTGGCTGAATTTAAAGAGGGGATTAGCCAAAAAATCTCAGAAATTAAAATCGATAAAAATAAAGATGTCCCAAAAGTAGGCCTGATAGGAGAAATATTTACAGTATCTGATGGGGCAGTAAATTTTGGGATTGAGGAAAAATTAGGAAGAGAAGGGGTTGAAGTTCATCGAGAAATGGACATCACCTATCATTTAAAAAAGAGGGTTTTCCCTTGGAAAGACTGGTGGATTCAAAAAAAGATAAATCATTATTTAGGTTCCACTGTAGGAGGACACGGCCGTGATGCAATTTACGAAATGTTAGAATATGTTAAAAAGGATTTTGACGGGGTAATTCAATTACTACCCTTCGGCTGCATGCCGGAGACAACTGTTCGACCAATTTTGCAGAAAATTCATTTAAAAAGCGGCATTCCTTTTTTATCCTTATCTCTGGATGAACAAGTGGCTGAAGCGGGAATTAATACTAGAATTGAAGCTTTTGTTGATGTAGTAAAAAATTATTATCAAAAAAAATATGAAAAATTATCTGGGCATTGATGTAGGGTCACTCACTTGTAAATTTGTCTTAATCAATGAAAAAAATGAAATAACTTTCTCCAGCTATTTTCGTACTGAAGGAAATCCAATTCAATCTGTTCAGAAAGGATTGAGAGAACTAAAGAGCCAAATTTCTAAAAATACTGAGATTATGGGGGTAGGAACAACTGGATCGGCCAGATATTTATCTGGAGTAATCACTGGAGCAGATTTAATAAAAAATGAAATCACAGCCCATGCTAAAGGGACTACTTTCTTTATTCCCGATGTTAGAACAATAATAGAGATTGGAGGTCAAGATTCAAAAATCATAATCTTAGAAAATGGAGTAGCAGTCGATTTTGCCATGAACTTATTGTGTGCAGCCGGAACAGGTTCCTTCCTTGATGCTCAGGCTTTTAGAATGGATATTCCAATAGAGAGATTCGGGGAGCTTGCCTTAAAATCAGAAAACCCAACAACGATTAGTAGTCGTTGTACAATTTTTGCTGAGTCGGACATGATTCATAAACAACAAGTTGGTCACAAGACTGAAGATATTGTAGCTGGCTTGTGTGAAGGCCTTGCTCGAAATTTCCTATCAAATGTTGCCAAAGGAAAAGATATAAAACCACCAATTGTTTTTCTGGGCGGAGTCTCTGAAAATGTAGGAATGAGGAAAGCATTTAAAGGTGCCTTAAATCAAAAAATTATTGTTCCACAATACAACACCGTAATGGGAGCATTTGGAGTAGCTCTTTTAGTTAAAAAATTGGGTCTTCCAAAAAGTAAATTTTTTGGTTTTGAAATCTCTGATAAAGATATTAGATGTACTTCTTTTATATGTAAGGGTTGTCCGAATCAGTGTGAGGTGATTGAAGCCAGAATTGATGGAAAGGTAATTGCTCGCTGGGGAGACCGCTGCGGAAAATGGTCAAACCTCAATCCTTAATAATTTTTAAAAATAAGAATGATAAGTTTCTTAGATATGTCTCTTTTAAAAATAATTAAAGAAAGAAGAAGCATTAGAAAATTTCAGCCAAAACCTATTCCAGAAGAAATTATTAATAAATTAATTGAAGCTTTAATTTGGGCTCCTTCTGCTGGAAATTTACAGTCAAGGAAGTTTTATTTTGTTTTTGATGACGAGATAAAAGAAAAATTAGCTGTTGCAGCTTTTGGTCAAAGCTCTATTGCTCAAGCTCCTTTGGTTGTTATTGGTTGTGCAGATGATAAAATTAGCCAGCGATACGGAGAAAAAGGAAGAAAACTTCATTCAATCTGTGATGTCTCAGCTTCTATCCAAAATATGATGCTTCTTATCCATGAACAAGGTCTTGGCAGCGTCTGGATCGGTGGCTTTGACAAAAGAGAGATAGTTAAAATTTTAAATTTACCAGAAAATTTACATCCTATCGCCATTGTTCCTGTTGGCTATCCGGCCGAGAAACCTTTGGCTCCACCAAGAGTTTCAAAAGACGAAGGAATTAAATTTTTAAAATGATAGAAGAATATCATTTTGGTTCAATCACAATTAATGGCAATACCTATAATTATGATGTTGAGGTTCGCTGGACAGATGAAGTTTTAAAGTGGTGGCGAAAAGAAAGCCATGTTATTGATGTTGAAGATATCCAGCGGGCAATAGAACAAAATCCTGAAGTAATCATTATTGGAACGGGTGAATCAGGATTAGCAAAGGTTACTGAAGAGACTAAAAATTTTATAAAAGAAAAGGGGATTGAATTAATTATTGATAAAACCGAAGAGGCAGTAAAAACTTTTAATATAATTAAGGAAGGATCGATTGAGGAGGAGGGAAAACAGAAAAAAGTAATTGGCCTTTTTCATTTAACTTGTTAAATTGTGAATTTAGAAAGGAGAACAGCCCACCCCCTCTGGGGTGGGCTTGATAATTTTTCTTTGGCCATTTATAATTTAATAATTAATAATTAATTTTTAAAAATATGAAAAAACA
Organism: Patescibacteria group bacterium; assembly: GCA_020148055.1. Classification (GTDB taxonomy): domain Bacteria; phylum Patescibacteriota; class Minisyncoccia; order Minisyncoccales; family JAHCRE01; genus JAHCRF01. Next base: position 40,008 of record JAHCRF010000004.1, read on the forward strand.
ACTTTTTTATTTTTTAATAATTTCTTTAATTTTATTAATTCCTGGTTTCATTTTGGCTGATGGTGGAATGATAATCTGGCCTCCCGAAATTCATTTAGATCAGTCAGCTCAAAATGCAATTGTCGCCTGGAACGGAGAAGAGGAAATAATAATTCTCTCTAATGATGTAGAAAGTGATGCCGAAGCTATTGTTCTAAGAATTATCCCTCTACCTTCCAATCCTTCTGAAGTTAAAGAAGGAAGTTTTGATTCTTTTGAGAAATTAGTGGAGATAATGAATGAGAAAACAGAAGAAATGAGAAATCAATGGATGGCAGCGGGTAAAGATTTAGAAAAAGCACCAGCTGCTGGAGTAGAAATTACCTTTCATGAGAAAATCGGAGCTCATGATATAACCATAGTTAAAGTAAATGACTTGGATTGCTTTTTAGATTGGATTAAAGATTTTGCAACTGAAAAAGGACTGGAAGTAAAGGAGATTTCTTCAGAATTCAAAGAAGGAGTTAAAAATTATTTAAAAAGGGATATAAAATATTTTGTTTTCGATGTAATTGATACTAAAGAAGGAAAAGAAAGCATAAACCCCTTGATTTATCGGTTCGATTCTGATTCTCTGTATTATCCCCTAAAAATGACCGCTATTTCTGAAATAGGTTCTAGTCTCGGAAGAATTAATATGTTTTTGATTGCAAAAGAATTTGTTGGAGAAGACTTCAGATATTTATATCCAGTTGAGCTTACCAAAGAAGAATTAAAAGAAGTAAGCGAAGAGATAGCTTCTTTATTTGAATCAAATGTAAAAGCAGTAAAATTTGATTATTCTGGAAGATTAACTGAATTTAATAAAGACTTCATTTTACTCCCTGTCGATTTATGGACAAGGAATCTAAATTTAGGAAATTCAGGAAAGGATGTAAAAACTCTCCAAAAAGTACTTATTAATACGGAATTATGGGAATCAGAAGTTGAAGCTACCGGTTTCTTCGGACCAATTACTCAGGAAGCTTTGATAAAATTTCAAGAGGAAAATGATTATTATATTTTAAGACCCTTAGGATTAGAAAATGGAACCGGATATTTTGGCGAAAAAACTAGAGAATTTTTCGAAAAGCTTTCAGTAAAAACAGAGGAAGAAATAATTGTAAAATGGACCCGTAATCTATTTTCAGGAACAGAAGGTGATGATGTAAAAGCTCTCCAAGAGTTATTAATCCAAGAAGGAGTATGGGAGAGACCAGATATTGAAGCCACAGGATATTTTGGGCCAATTACTAAAGAAGCAGTAATTAAATTTCAAGAAAAATATTCTGAAGAAATTCTCGAGCCTCTTGAATTGGAAAAAGGAACCGGTTTTGTTGGTCCCTCTACCAGAGCTTATTTGGAAAAATTCAGTGAGTCCTTCTAAAAAATTGAGAGAAGGTTCTCAATATCAATATACTTTACAAAAAGTCCGACTTAAAGCGGGCTTTTTGTTATAATAGAATAATGCTTCCTAGCTATTTAAATCTTCCAAAAAAAGAATTGAAATCAAGAATTGAAAAACTTTTTAAGATTTTAGAAAATTGTGAAATCTGTCCAAGAAAATGCCATGTGAACAGGTTAAAAAGAAAAGAAGGATTTTGTAAATTAGGTTTCCTGCCAATGATTTCAGCTTCCCATCCCCATTTTGGCGAAGAATCAGTTTTGGTCGGAGAACATGGTTCTGGAACTATCTTCTTTACTTCCTGTAATTTAGCCTGTGTTTATTGCCAAAATTATGAGATCTCTCAATTAAGAATAGGAAAAGAAATTTCCTTTGAAAAATTGGCTGAAATAATGATTAGTCTTCAAAATAGAGGTTGCCACAATATTAATTTAGTTACTCCTAGTCCCCAGGTTCCTCAAATTATGAGGGCTCTCTTGATTGCCATAGATCAGGGTTTAAAATTACCTTTAGTTTACAATACCAGTGCCTATGACTCAGTTGAAACCCTAAAATTACTTGATGGAATTATTGATATCTATATGCCTGATACCAAATACAGTGATGATAACATTTCCTTAAGATATTCTAATGCCCCAAATTATTTTAAAATTATGAAATCAGCTATTAAAGAAATGCACAGACAGGTCGAAGATTTAATTATCGATAAAGAAGGTATAGCTACTCGGGGTTTGCTAATCAGACATTTGGTTTTACCCAATAATTTAGCTGGTTCTGAAAAAATTTTTGAATTTTTGGCAAAAGAAATTGGACCTGATACTTTTTTGAATATTATGAATCAATATCATCCTCATTTTAAGGCTTTTGAATTCCCTGAACTTTCTCGGAGAATCACAACTGAAGAACATCGGAAAACAATCAAATTAGCTAAAAAAGTCGGTCTAAAACGGCTTCATCGAGAATAGTTTAAAATGATAAACCTAAAGACTAAAAACCTATTTTCTCTTTTTTTATTAGTAGGATTATTATTTTTAGTAATTTTATTTTCTATTTATGTTTATATTATTAACAAAGAAATCAGTTCTCTTTACCTAACAGCAATTATTGGCAGGCCTTTGATTCAGAAAGAAGAAACTTCATTACCAAAACCAATAACTCTAATGTTTGTCGGAGACATCATGCTTAATCGAGGAGTAGAATTGATGGTTCAAAAATATGGTAATAGTGATTGGAAATGGCCATTCTCGAAAATTGAAGGTTATTTGCAACAAGCTGATATTTTATTTGGAAATTCAGAAGGACCAATTTCTGATAAGGGAATAAAGGTTGGTAGTATCTATTCATTCCGAGCAAATCCAAAAGCCATCGAAGGTTTGACCTATGCCGGTTTTGACATTCTCTCAGTTGCCAATAACCATATCTTTGATTATGGCCGAGAAGCAATGGAAGATAATTTTTTGAGATTAAAAGGAGCCGGGATAGATTATGTTGGCGGTGGATTTAATGAAATCGAAGCTCGTTCTCCTATAATAAAAGAAATCAACGGCACAAAAATCGCTTTTTTAGCCTACACTAATTTGGGTTCAGAATATTGGTCAGCTAAAGAAAATCAATCAGGAATCGCCTGGTTAGATGATAAAATTGTAAGGGATATCAAAATGACAAAAGAAAAAGCCGATATAGTAATAGTTTCAATGCATTTTGGTGAAGAATACCAGTCGCAAGCAAGTTCAGAGCAGAAATATTTTGCCCACCTTGCTATTGATTCTGGAGCCCATTTAGTAGTAGGTCATCATTCCCATGTTGTCCAAAAAGTTGAAAGATATAAAGACGGTCTCATTGCTTATTCCCTCGGAAATTTTATTTTTGACCAAGGATTTTCTGAAAAAACCATGGAAGGACTTTTATTAAAAGTGATCATCAAAGATAATAAAATAAAAGAACTAATCCCAATTGAAATCAAGATTAACAAATTCTTCCAGCCAGAGATTACAAATGAATGATCTCTAATAGCCAAATGCTTTCTACTTTTCGGTTTTTAAAGTAAGAAATGAAAATAAAAAATATTTTTATTACTGGAAAGCCGGGCTGTGGGAAAACTAGTTTGATAATGGAAATTTTAAAAGAACTCGATTTTAATGCCGGTGGGTTTTATACAAAAGAAATTAGAGAAAGCGGGATAAGAAAAGGGTTTAAAATAACTAATCTAAATGGCAAAGAAGGAATTTTAGCCCATGTAAATATTAAAAGTCCTTACAAAGTTTCGAAATACAAAGTAAATACAAAAGATTTGGAAGAAATTGGAGTAAAATCAATTCTCAACGCTTTAAAAGAAAATAAAATAATCCTAATTGATGAAGTGGGAAAAATGGAAATGATGTCTGAGAAGTTTAAAAAGACAGTTAGAACTGCTTTAAATAGTAAAAATAAAGTTTTGGGAACAATAAAAATGACGCCTGATCCCTTTACAAATAAGATTAAGGGCAGAGATGATGCAAAAATTTTTTATTTAACTAGAGAGAACCGAGAAAAAATTAAAAAAGAAATAATCAGGTTATTGAGTCCAACTAATTAAAGTTTCTTTCATTTTAAATTTTCCTTCAATAAATTTCTTGATGACCCAAATGTTTGTTTTGCAATGATTTGTGATTTCAGAAACGAAAACTTCACTTTTGCCTTTAGTTAAAGCTAAAAAAGGTAAAATTTGATCAGCTAAATGTTTATCTAAACAGGCTTGAGTTTTTTGTTCCCTTAATAATTTTAAAGCTGCTTCTTTTCCGACATCTTCAGCCCTTTTTCCTAATTTTCCTAGATTATCAGTGCCAATGATTGTATTTTCAAATTCAGCTATCAGACAAATCTGGCTTCCCGGACATTGAGTTTGATAATATTCGATTCTCTCTTCAACTGGTAATTTTAACTTTCCTAAAACTTCTCTAACTCCAGCGATTTGCCTTCCAGCTACTTTTTTATTTTTTAAAAATTCTGAAGCTCCAGAAATTATCAAAATTTTTTGAAGATTACCTCTTTCTAAAAGATTGAGGTTTTTTAGTTTGGATGGACATATCTTCACCTCAACGTTTGCCCCACCTTCTGGATAATAACCTCTCTTAATTATATCAATCTCAATAGAGCGAGAAATGTTCTCGCTCTGAATCGGGATCATTTTTCCTAAAATTTTTAGAAAAACATAACGAAAATAGTCAATAGTTGGAGAGAAAAAAGTATCGGTAGCCCCGCCATTGAAAACAATCTTTATTGGTTCTGGGGCAAAAAGGGCCGGTATTATTAAGGTCTGTAAAACTAAAGTAATGCTTCCAGCGGTTTCAATTTTGATATGGAGATCCTTAGCTTTAATTTCTTCTGGCCAAAATTTAATTTCTTCTGAACCCAAAAAATCTCCTTCCAATCTTCCGTTGCAAAGCTTAGCTAGAGCCTGAATTCCCAAAAGATGTTGAGGCATTAAACCCGGCTTTGATCTTTTTTTCCGAATATTGAAAATAAAACAAGGTTTTTTAGTGACTGCCGAAAGTGCCGAAGCCACTCGAAGTATCCCCCCACCGCCCTCAAATTTTGAACCGTCAATTTCAATCATATTTCTGAAGAGTATTTAAAATTAGATCAGTTATATCTATATTTGATTCTTTTTGATTTATCGTATTTGTTAAATAAAGTTTAGAATATTTTTTCTTTATTTTTGAGATACCAATAGGTAAAACTCCATGAGTAATCAAAGCAATGACTTTTTTAGCTCCAGATTTTTTGGCAATTTCATAAAATTTCAAAAGAGTTCCCCCTGTTTTAATCATATCATCAACTACTCCAATTACTTTTCCTTTTAAATTTATTTTTGGAGAAATTATTTTTACTCGATAAGAATCTATCCTTTCTTTTTTCATTCCTGAAATTTTAATCCGTCTTCTTTCTCCAAAATCTGGCGATAAAAACAAAATATTCTCGCCAAAATCCTTTTTAACTTCTTCAATCAAAATCGATGCAGCTGAGATATTGATAATTGGATACTTTTTAACCCATTTTCTTCCCCAAAAATGAGCATCAACTGAATAAATTTTTTTAACTTTATAATAATTTATTAATTTCTCAATTAAATTTTCGGCAACATTAGTTTCTCCTTTCTCAAAAACTTTGTCTTGCATCCCGTAGGGAAAATAACTAAAGAAAATCCCGGGTTTTACATTATTGTCTCTCAAAATTTGTAAAATCAATTCTAACTCTGTTAATCCTTCGTTTGGCTTTGGCGCTCCTGAATGTAAAATTATAACTCTCTTTCCTCGTAATCTATTTACATTCAGAATTCGCATATAAATCTCTCCGTCCGGGAAATATCTTTTTCTATCTTTGTTTAGCTCAGGGAAAATAACTTTAAAAACTTTTGTTTTTGCTGAGATCTTTTTTCCTAAATGCTCGGCTTGAGATGTCGGGATAATAAAAGTTCTCATATTAATTTATTTTAAATAATAAAATATCTGAGAGATCGCTCCAAGAATAAAAATTACCATTAAAAAATAGATCAAAAATGAGGGAACTTTTAAACTATATTCAGGTTCTCTATCGCCAAGTTTTTTAATTTTAGCAAAAATTAATAAAATCACTATTCCTTCAATCATCCCCAAAATTGTACCAACAAAGCCAATCACTCCGATAAAACTCCGAAAACCAATAAAAAATAAAATCAGGGGCAGACCAGAAGAAATAGAGAAAGCTAAAACCTTTGGAAAGTGATAATCATAGATTAGGGTATTGCTAAAATAAAGACAGATTATTAAGAAAGAGTCGGCCAAAGTGATTGCTCCAAATAATGCTCCTAAAATAACAATTTTTTGACCCAAAAATGGAACTAAGCCCGAAAGGGCTTCAGAAGAAGTATTTTCACCACTTACCCCGACAACTGCCAAAGAAAAAAGAAGATATAAAATTATTACAATTGCGGATGCAGCAATAATTATTTTTTTAAAAGATTTTCTTTCTTCAGAAGTTCTCAAAACATCAGCTATTTCCGGTATAGCCACCAAGCCCATCAAAGAAAACATAATTACTCCGTAAGGTAAAAAAACATATTCTGGGTTAATCAGGTTAAAATTTTCTAAATTGATTTTTGGAAGTAAAAAACAAAAAACAACAAAAATAATAATAAAAAATGCCGAATTTGTGAAAATTTCAGCTGGGGCAATTAGTTTTATTCCCTTAAAAACAAGATAAGTTAAAATTACCCAAAAAAACAAACTAAAATGAGAAGGAGAAAGATTAAAAAGAGGAGAGAATATTATTTTCAAGAATTCTCCCCCAATAATAAGATAGGCCAAAAGGACACCGGTTATCCCCAAAATTGTTGAGATGGTAATTAAAATTTTTCCCCATTTTCCTAAATATCTCTGGGAATAGCCAATCAATCTATGTTTTCTTTTTGTCCGCAAGACAATTTCTCCAAAAAATAGATGTAAAAGTAAAACCGCTCCACCTAAAATCAAAAAATACAAAAAGCCGGGAATGATCCCGCTTTTTGCAATAACATAGGGAATTCCAAAAATTCCCGCCCCAATGATTACTCCTATTAAAATAGCCAAGGCCGGAAAAAATTTCTTATCTCTCATGAACTCTCAGGTCCTTTAGTTCTTAAAAATTTCTCTTCTAACAATCTAAAACCAGCTAAAATTAGAATAGTTAAAAAGCTCACAAAAATTGCTAGAAAATAAAATTTTGCTCCTATAGCTACTCCAATGGCTGCAGCTACCCAGAGGGCGGCGGCAGTAGTTAGACCCTCAATTCGAGCTTGCCGAAAAATAATTAAACCCGCACCCAAAAAACCAACTCCCAAGACTATCTGGCCAATTATCCTTGAGGGGTCAAAGGCTATTCCCGGTTTTCCTATTAAAAAATCAGAGGCTTTAAGAGCTATTGAGGTAAATGAAGTCGCACCCAAACAGACCAAAGCGAAAGTTCTTAAACCGGCTTCCTTTTTTATGAACTCTCTTTCCAATCCTACTAGTCCTCCTAAAATAATACTCAAAAATAATTGAAAAACAATTTCGAAATTGCAAAAGGTGCTCATAAATCTTCGAGTTTTTTATTAACTATAATTTGTAAACCTTATATCCTTCCCGAACTTTTTGATCGACTTTAAGCCCAATTGAATCACCGGCCTTAGCCTCATCAATTTTTTTATGTTCAATCTCCATTGACTCTATCGTCTGAGTGAAATCAGTTGTCCCACCAATAATTCTAATAGTATCGCCAACCCTTAAAGTGTCTTCCAGTTCAATAACTGCCACTCCAATTCCTCCAAAATAATGAGTGATTTTCCCGATTAATTTCCCTTCCTCGGGAACTGGAATTTCTTCATTTGGCATAATTATAACTCCGCTTTTGCCTCAGCAAAAGCAGAAACCACGATTAATTTTTTTCGACCTTTTTAAAATGAATTTTTTCTTTTTTTATTAAATTAATCAGTTTTTTTACCAATTTTTTAGGATTTTTGTCATAAATAACCTTTTTTACTCCTCGATAGGGACCGGTAGCAATAATTTTTATTTTGTCAGCGGTTCCACCTGAGCCCTCCAACACCCCGATGGGTTTTTGGTCTTCAAAGGCAGTGGTAAATTCGTTGAGAGTGCCCATTCGACCACAGATAATAATTACTCCGTCTGCAGCATTGGTCATTAAAAGATTTCTCCCTGTATAATCAAAACCGGTGTAAACGATAATATCAAAGCTATCTGTAGGAAGTTTATATTTCCTCAAGTGAGCGGCTTCAGAAGTTGCTGGAGAAAAACCAATGCTAAATCCCCCGACCTCCTTGCAGCCCTGAGCGGAAAAATAAGGAACTCCAGTTGTGGCGCCAGTAATTAGAATACATTTTTGACGAGCAATTTCTCGACCAACTTCTTTAGATAATTCCTTAATTCCTTTTGCACAATGGCTAACCCGAGCTGCACCCGAAACTGCAATCTTGTATTTCATATATTTTATTATAGCAGAATTTTGTCAAACTAAAAATGGGTGATTATCACCCATTTTTAGCGAGGGGGGGACGGACCTAACAATCTTAGTTTAACCTTTAAAGCGTGGCTGGACATTGGCCAAGGAAGCTTCTTTGACCTCCATCATTAAGTACCGTTTGTCCCTAGAGGATCTTACCTCGCACCCCCTCGCTTCTTATATTAATTTACCAAAAATTTTTGTCAAGATTTTTTTCCACATTAGTTTTTTAGAAGATTTTTAAGCCATCTTACTGTATTTTGAATCAGCCTCTTTTGAATGTAATAATTTTCGTCAAATTTATGGCCAGCTTTTGGAAGGGCTATTAACTTTATGTTTTTGTAATCTTTAACTAATTGTCTTGAAAACTTTATTGGAACTGTCTCATCTTTTTTTCCATGGATTATTAAAATAGGAATTTGAACCTGAGAAAGTAAAGGAGTGTAATCCTTCTTTTCATTCTCTTTTAGATAACCAATCCCAAATTTTTTGTCTTTTCTGATCAAATATCCTCGTTTTTTCCATTTCTTTAAATCATTTTTGGTATGCCAAAAAGGAATCAACTTCTTCTGGTAAAAAGCCGGGCTCCAAAAAACTAAAGTTTTAGCTGAAAAATTATTTTGAACTACGTATTTCAGAACGACTACTGCTCCAAAACTTTCGGCAATAAAACCCATCCTCTTTTTATCAATATTCTTTTGTTTTAAAACATAACCTAAGGCTAAATCTAAATCCTGAGTCTCATTTTCCACAGTGGCTATTTCAAGCTTTCCTTCTGAATCGCCACATCCTTCAAAATCGAATCGAAAACTCGCGATCTTTTTTTTAGCTAAAACTCGAGCCAATCTCACTAATCTCCTTCGAGTTTTTGTCGCTCCAAATCCATGACAAATAACAACCAAAGGAAACTTCTTTTTTCCTCTTGGAATATGTAAAATCCCTATTAATTGCTTTCCTCTTTTATTTTTAAAAACAACCGGCTTTTCCATAATTTAAATCTTGTATCCCCGGGCTGATTTTCACCCCGCACCAAATTTTTGTGCCCCCAGGAAGAGTCGAACTTCCACTTTAGTCTCCGGAGGACTACGTTCTGTCCATTGAACTATGGGGGCGTATTTTGGTGCGGGGCGGGCAGCCATCCTCAGCTCCGGAGGCTGATGCTTTATCCAT
>JAHCRF010000005.1 GCA_020148055.1 Patescibacteria group bacterium
TTACCATCTTTTTTTTCTACTGCCTCCTCAGGAATAACTAATACATTTTCTCTTGAGGCAGTTTTAATAATGATATCTGCTGTCATTCCAGGCTTGATTTTCTCGGGAGAATCTTCAAAATCAATAGTTATTTCATAATAAACTACTCCTTCGATTAGTTTTTCGGCAGGATCTATCGAGACTACTTTTCCTTTTAGAATCTCGTCAGGAAAAGCAGTAAGAAAAATATCAACTGGATTGCCGATCTTTATCTTAACAATGTCTTCTTCATAGATATCTACTTTAATTTGGAAAGGATTAGTCGGTAAAAGAGAAATTATTGATTCAGCTAAAACCGGCTGAACCATTTCTCCTACTCTTTTATTTATTTTAGTGATTTCTCCTTCAGTGGGACTTTTGAGAGTCGCTTCTTGAATCTGATTTTCCAAAAGAGCCACTTTTGCCTCTGCCTGTCTCAGTAAAGCCTCTTGATAAGTAATTTGCTCAGGTGTACTACCAGCTAATTTAAGATTGAGTTCCTCCTGATAGTTTTGGATAATTAACTTTTGTGCTTCTATAGCTTTTCTCTGACTGTAAACAGAAGTCAAAGCTGTATTTACATCTGTTAAAGCTAAATTAGCCGCTGATTTATAAGTATTAATTTTATTTATATCTTCCGAGCTAAGTTTGCAATCAGTAGTTAATGTATCGTTTAACCTGTTGAGGAAATTTTGCAACACCGTCAAATACTCTTCCGCTTTAGTGATAGCCTCATAAAGTATTGTGGGTTTATCATTCAAATTTTGAAGTTCAGTTCGCCAAATATTTAATTCGTCTTCGACAATTTTTCTCTGATAAGTAGAATCGTTAGCTGCTTGATCGTTGCAATATTTATAAGTTAATTCATAATAGTGGGTTGTTGTTTCTGCTCTATATAGAAATAATGCTGCAATCCGTTGTCTAATTCCATTATCAGCTAAATTATAGGCTTGATTTAAAACAGTTGGAGTATCCTTGTATAAATTATCTAAATCAGTTTTTGCCTTATCCAAGAGGGTTTGGCTAATTTGAATCTCCTCGGGCCTGGTACCTTTCTGTAATTCTGTTAACCTTGATTTTTGAGCTTCGACATTAGCTTCAGCTTCTCTAAGCTGGATAGAAAGCTGGGTTGTTTCGAGTTTTATTAGTTTTTGTCCAGGCATAACTTCATCTCCAACCTTAACATATATTTTTTCAATTCTACCAGCATTCTTGAAACTAAGGCTTATCTCTTCTCCTTTCTTAACTGTTCCTGTCTCTGAAACCTCTTGGAAAACATTTCCTCGAGCCACTTCGGCCAAAGTAAAAGTTGGTTCTTCTTTTTTAATAAAACCCTGGTAAACTCCAAAAATGATTACTAAGCCAATAACAATTGTGATTAAAATTATTTTTCTGCTCATATTTTTAACCTTTTTTCAATTTTATTTTATTTTTATAAAAAAATCAAGGTTTACTCAAAAATCAAGAGTAAAAATTCAGCCGATACAGAGTTTTCCACAGCTTAACATAGAAGAGTTTCAAGAGATATTATATAATTTAAAAATGTTTTCCCTCTTAGTCGAAGGGGAAAAATAAAAGAAATGAGATAAAAAATGGTTGATATAATTGCATTTTTTGGCACCTGGCAGATGCGAGTCATCGTAACTTTAATAACCGTTGATGTTGTGTTGGGAATTATTGCTGCTTTGATTAAGAAAGAATTTGTTTTTGGTAAATTGGCTAACTTTATGAAAGGACCGGTTCTAGCTTACGTTTTTGGCTTTGTCATTGTTGAAATAATAGGAAAAGTTCTAGATCCTTTGGATTTTGTTGTCCCGGCAGCTTTTGTCTTGATAGTTATTGTTCTTTTGGCTTCGATTTTTAAGAACTTATCGAGATTGGGGATACCAGTGCCAGACGGCTTCAGAAAATAATTTATTGAAAATATAGAAAAATAGAAGCCCACCGGTAAGTGAGCTAGGTTATAATTTTAAAAAATGCGTGTTAAAAACACGCATTTTCGATTAGCAAAAATGAGTTTTTTTAAATTTCTCTAATGAAAATTTTATGCCAATCGGAATAGCAAAAAATACCTTGAATCACCAAACCTCCTAAGAAACTCAAAGAGAATTGAGAAAAAGGAAAAGAGAAGTTAGGTAAAAAATTAAAAATCAAAATTCCTAAAGATAATAACCAGTGATGGAAGTGCAATCTATAATTACCAATATTAAGAACGATCGATTTTATTATTCCTGATTGGCCAGTTTTTCTACCAGAGAGAAACTTTCCCAAAAAATATCCTAAAATTATTCCCAAATAAATCTCGAAAGATATTATAGCCAAGGGAATTCCCAGAAGGATTTTTCGATTAATTTTAATTTTTGTCATTTTTTTATTAATTTAATACCGAGACCTGATATTTGACTTCCAGCAAAAATTAAAATTCCAACGAAAACTGACCAACTTGTTAAGTTTGAAAGTTTTACCAAAAACTCAACTGGAAAAATCTCCCCTAATTTCTCCTCAACTATCTTTTCCATTTCTTCTGGAGTTAAGTCTGACTTTTTCTCCTCGGGTAAAGAAGTTTTGTTTTTCTCTTCCATTTGAAAAATAACTGGGACCTGGGTTTTTCCAGTAAAAATATTATAAGAAGTGAAAAGAGGCCAGACTATTAGAAAAATTCCTAAAACTAATAACCCCCAACCAATATTTTTTTCAATTGCCATATCTTTAAAGGTAAGTTCAATTATGAAAAAAATTCTAGGCGGGGACGGCAGGACTCGAACCTACAGTTTTCCTCTTTTGGAGAGAGGTGGTTTTCCAATTAACCAACGCCCCCTTTATCTTTTAACTTCTTTATGCAGAGTGTGTTTTCTGCACCATTTACAAAATTTTTTCAATTCAAATTTTTTACCACTCATTCCTTTTGATTTGTGGATAAAATAATTTACTCTTTTACAATCTTGACATTGAAGTTTTACAAAAGCTTTTTTTACAGCCATGAGCCGGGAATGGGAATCGGACCCATGCTTTCTTCTTTACCAAAGAAGTGTTTTACCACTAAACTATCCCGGCTGTGGGTAGGGAGGGACTTGCACCCCCGAAGGTCAGTGACCGCTAGTTTTACAGACTAGTGCGTTAGCTACTCCGCCACCTACCCTTTTCTTCAACTATAATACAATAAAATCAGTTAGTTTTCAATCCTTCGACAGACGCAGGACGAGATAATTTTTGAGTGTTTTTTTCGCCACTGGGCGATTTTTTTGTGATCTCCAGAAAGTAATACTTTTGGTACTTTCCATTTTTTTCGTTTTTTCACTTGCCCTCGGCGAAGGCGAGGTGAGAAAACTTCCGGCCTCGTGTATTGAGGATATTCTATAAATCCCCTTTCTTTGGTAATTCTTTCTTTTAGCAACTGTGGTTTACCCAAAACCCCAGGAATTAATCTAGCCACCGTTTCAATTGTAATCATAGCTGGTAGTTCTCCTCCCATTAAAACATAATCCCCTGTTGATATAGTTTCATCTGCAATATATTTTGCTACCCTTTCATCTATTCCCTCATATCTCCCACAAATTAGAATAAGTTGATTAAGTTTGCTAAGAGAAAAAGCTAATTTCTGATTGAATTTTTTCCCGCGGGGTGTAAATAAGATTATCTTTCTTTTTTTAGAACTTAATCGCTTGGTTCGCTTAATCGCTTCTATAGCTTTATATATCGGCTCAACCTTCATTACCATTCCAGGTCCTCCTCCGTAAGGTCGGTCATCAACAGTTTTATGTAGATCTTTAGTCCAATCTCTTAAATTGTGAATCTTAATCTTAATTAAGCCCGCTTTAATGGCCCGCGAAATTATTGATGTTTTTAAATAAGAATCAAATATCTCTGGAAAGATTGTGATAATATCAAATTGCATATAACAAACGAAAACCGTACTACCCCGCCTGCTAGAGCCTTCGGCTCAGGCCGATGGCGGGCAGGCAATAATGATAGCACGGTTTTCTAGTTCCTGTAAACTTTTAGTTTACAATTTCAATTCCTCAAGCTCTTCTCCGACAGCTGGAGCTTTTCTTCCTCGAGTAGGACGAGCACCCTCTGGTTCCTCAATCTTTAGATTCACTCGAGCATGATTCTTTAGACCAACAATCCGGACTAAAGATCTAATCGCTCGAGCAGTAGAACCAGCTTTTCCAATAATCTGGCCCATATCTTCGGGGTTAACTTTCAGAGAAAGTAAAACTCCCATTTCGTCCACCTTTCTATCAATCTTCACATCTTCAGGGTGATCAACTAGAGCTTTTATCACATACTCAAGGAATTCTTGATCAGCAGTATCTGTTTTTGGCATAGTCGTCTCTTCTCTAAACCGCTATTGACGATTTCGAGATCATAACTGATAAAAATCTTACAAGTAGCTCGACCTTTTCAGCCTTTTCTCTCTTTTAAGACATCGGAGATTCGGCTAAACTGAAAAAGCTACTATTATCTAATTATACTCTTTCCAAAATTCTTGTCAAGAATTAAATTAACAAGAATAGTTTTCGGCATTGAGAAGAAAAAACCGTAATCTTATACTTTTTTCTCTATAGTTTTTTTCGCTGGTTTTTCTTCTTCTTTTCCGGCTGGTTTTTCTGGGACTGGCTTCTCCTCCTCTGCTTCCTTCTTTAGCTTTTTGGCTTTTTTATGAACAGGAATTTTCTTACCTTCTAAGATTTTTTCTTTAACCAATAGATTATAAACAGTATTTGAGGGTTTAGCCCCTACGGATATCCAATATTTAATTCGCTCTTTCTTTAACACTTTTTCTTTAGTCAAGGGATTATAAAAACCAACTTCTTCCACAAAACGGCCACTTCTTGGTGGCCTTCTTTTATCTGTAACAACAATCTTGAAAGAAGGCTGATTTTTTTTACCGACTCGTAAAAAACGAATAACTAACATAAATTTTTAATCTTTAAGCGAGGGAACCAAAAGTGATGGAACCAATTTTTATGGACCATCCGCAGCGAGTTGGCATGGTCTCGCCGAAGGCGAGCAACTCGCGAGGAAATGAGCTTGCTCCTCGCTGGGGAGCAGAGCGTGTCCTAAAAATTGCGTTGCCGAGCGTATCACCAATTTTTAATCTCCAAAGCTCTTTTAGCTGCTTCTTCTTCTGCCTCTTGTTTTGAGGAACCTTCTCCTTTGGCAATTAATGCCTCTCTCAAAAAAACTCCGATTATAAAATGCTTTGCATGGTCAGGACCCCATTCTTCTAAAACTTTGTAAGTAGGAGTAATCTTCACCCTTTCCTGAGCCTCTTCCTGAAAGCATGATTTAGCATCTTTGTAAAGACCTTCTTCAATAATTTCTGGTAATTCTTTTATTAAATATTTTTTGATAAAATCCTGACAAGCTTTATATCCTTGATCTAAATAGATTGCCCCTATTAGAGCTTCAAAAGTATCCGCTAAAATATATTGACGGGCCTTTCCCACTTCTTTTTCCTCGCCTCGGGAAAGTAATAAAAATTTATTAGAATCTAAATCCTGGGCGACTTTCGCCAGCATCTTAGCATTAACTAAAGCTGCCCGCCAATTAGTCAGTTCACCCTCTGATTTTTCTGGATAACTTTGGTAAAGGTATTCGGTAACAACTAATTCTAAAACAGCATCTCCTAAAAACTCTAATCTCTCATTATGAGGTAAATAAAAATCAGGGTTTTCATTCAGATAAGATCGATGAACAAAAGCCTGAATTAAAAAATCTTTGTTTTTAAATTTAAGATTTAACTTTTCTTCAAGAGGCGAAAAATCCTTCATCTTATTTTTTTATTTCTCTATAAACCGTTCCCAACACGCCATTAACGAATTTCCCGGAAGACTCGCCGCCGAAACTTTTAGCTAATTCAATTGCTTCATTAATTGCCACCTTTGGCGGGACTTCATCCTTTTTCCCATATAATAATTCAAAAAGTCCAATTCTTAAAACATTTCGATCAATAATGCCTATTTGTTCAATTGGCCATTCCGGGGCTGCCTTTTCAATAATCTTATCAATTTGAGAAAGATTAGTAGAAATTCCATCGACCAATTGCCAGATAAAATTTACATCCTCAAGACCCGGTCCGAATTCTTTGATATTTTTCTTAACAATCTTTTTAAAATCCTTAGATTTTTTTCCAAAAAAATCCCATTCATAGAGAGATTGCATCACAATACTTCTTGATAAATGACGCGATGACATAATCCGACCTGTGACTATTTGACTATTAACTATTTGACTATTGTCATTTAGTCAGGTTGTCAATTTGTCAAGTTGTTATTTGCGAGACATTTCTTTCCAACTCAACGGCCTTTCTTTTTTGAGTTCTTTTTTCTCCTCTCTTTCTTTTACCTTTATTTCTTTTTCTCTTTTCTTTCTTTCTTTCTTTTCGAGTTTTGCTAAAACATCAATAACTTCTCTGCCTTTATAATATCCACAATTTGGGCAGATAGTATGGGGTAAAACTGGTTTTCCACACTTCGGACAACGAGTTAAAACAGGCTGCTTAAGAACAATATGCATCCTCCGTTTATTTCGCCTTGATTTTGTATGTCTTTGAGTGGGAACACCCATATGTGCTTACGCTTAAATCAAAAATTAAAAATGAAAAGTTAAAAATTATTAACTAAAAACAATATTAGCATAGAAAATTTAATTTTACAAGGATTATTTTTTATTCTTGCTGGAGCCTTTGGCTCCTCCCCGTAGGGTCCTTTTTGATTTTTGATATTTTATCACCGGCTTAAATGATTTTCGATGAATTTTGCAGGAACCGTATTTTTTTAACATTTTGAAGTGTAACTTAGTTGGATAGCCTTTGTGTTTATCGAAACCGTATCGGGGGTATTTTCTGTGAAATCTTCTCATTACTCTGTCGCGATAAACCTTAGCGAGGATAGAGGCGCAGGCGCAAGAAAAAACTTTTTCATCGGCTTTTTTAATTGATTTTTGAGGAATTTCAAGATCGATTTCCAAATTCCCATCTAAAATTAAAAAAACAGGTTTCCTTTTTAATCTTCTAACCGCCTTTTTCATTGCCAATTCCGTCGCCTCTAAAATATTAATCTTATCAATTACTTTTTCTGAAACCTTACCTATTCCCCAGTCTATTTGAGGATGATTTGTTAAAATTTTATAAAGCTCTTCTCGTTTCTTTGGTGTCAACTTTTTAGAATCCTTAATTTCTCGAATTTTCACGAATTTACCCCGAATCGGTTTTATTATCACAGCGGCAGCGGTGACCGGGCCAGAGAGTGGACCTCGGCCTGCTTCATCTAAACCAGCGATTTTTTTGTGTCCCTTTCTCCATAATCTTTTCTCGTTTCTTAAATTAGGAAACATATTTTTACATTCTATAACAAAACAGAATGTTTTGATATATCAAACTAGAGTTTGCTATAATAAAAAATATTCCTTGACAAAGGAAATTATATTTAGGATAATATAACAGTACATAAAAAGGTGAAAAAAAATGGAAAGGAGGTGGATAGAAAGAATAAGAA
Source organism: Patescibacteria group bacterium (assembly GCA_020148055.1). Lineage (GTDB taxonomy): Bacteria > Patescibacteriota > Minisyncoccia > Minisyncoccales > JAHCRE01 > JAHCRF01. Next base: position 7,521 of record JAHCRF010000005.1, read on the forward strand.
AAATGGGTAATGAAGAACTACTGAAAACTACAAGGAGAGGGGGACTTCTTAGCCTAAAAATTGCAGAAGAAATATTTTCAAGGATATTAGAAGGAGGAATCACTGATGAAGATAAATATCTCCGAGCTATACTCGAGAGTATCAAAGTAGGAGGAGGGCCAAAAACTCAGAGAAAGGCAAAAGAAATGAAAGAGAAAGCTTCTAAAACAATGATTGAAAAGGGATACTTAGATGAACGTAATTTATCGACTATCCTCAGGGAGATAAACTCTCAGAAAATATTAGAAAGAGCAGTAAGAAAATGCCTTGCAAAAGATGGAAATATTCCAAATTATCTCTTAAGAGAGATGATTCGGCGGATTAAATCATTATCATTAAAAGAAACATTGGCAAAGAGGATTTTGAACCAAAATCCAAATACTGATGATCTCCTCGTTATCGTGGAAGAACTCGAAGGATCTCCATTACAAATCGAGGCCGAGGAAAAACTTTGGAAAAGAGAAATGGAACCAGAAAATTTCACATGGCTTACAGGATTTGGGTCACCCTCACAGGCTGAGAGAAACTGGGAAAGAGGTAAAAGAGAAGGTATGATTGAAAAATTATCTGAAGATGACCTTTCTGAAATTCTTCGCTACACTGATTCTCAGGAAATAAAAGAAGAAATGATGGAGATTTTGCTAAACTTGGAAGATTTAACTATTGACCATCTAAGACCTGTTGTTGAGGCTTTGGAATCAATCAAAGTAGATGAAGAAACTCTTAAAAAGATAATGGACAGATTAGAATCTTTAAGATCGGTAACAGAAAAAAAAATATCTGAAAAAGGCAAAAATAAATGGGAACAATCTGAGACTCTTGATTCAATAGGAAAGTTGAAGCAAAAAGTCAAAGAGGTCTTTAAAAATCTTAAGGAGGGAAATGAACTTGCGAAAGCTAGTTTTCTAGCAGAAGCTGGGAATGAAATTCTCAGCTCTTTTTATTTTCTCATTGACTTATCTTTTTTAAAAAACTAAAATTAGATAATAGATTTTCTTATGCCAAAGTTTACTCACCTTCATGTCCATTCGCATTATAGTTTGCTTGATGGTTTGCCGAAAATCAACGAGCTTTTAGATTATGCGAAGGAGCTGGGAATGGAGTCCTTAGCCCTAACTGACCATGGAGTACTTTACGGAGCAGTTGAATTTTATAAAAAAGCAATGGAGCGCAAAATTAAACCAATCATTGGGTCAGAAATATATATGGCTCATGAGAAGATGAGTCAAAAGAGACCGAATATCGATGATAAAAGATATCATTTGGTCCTCTTAGTAAAAAATGAACAAGGTTACAGGAATTTGGTCAAATTAATAACTAAAGCTCACTTGGAGGGATTCTATTATAAACCGAGAATTGATGAGGAATTACTGGCGGAGCACAGTTCAGGTTTAATTTGCCTTTCGGGATGTCTGCAGGGGAAAATTCCGAAATTAATTTTGGCTAAAAAAAATGAAGAGGCTGAAAAATTGGTTTTAAAATATCAAGAAATCTTTGGAAAAGATAATTTTTATTTGGAAGCTCAACATCATCCCAATATCAAAGAGCAAAAAATTGTTAATCAGGCTTTAATTTCAATTTCAAAAAAAATAGGTATACCTCTAGTTGCTACCAATGATATCCATTATCTAAGACCAGAGGATGCTAAAGCTCAGGATATTTTAATGTTAATTAATACTGGGGCTGATCCAAACGATCCCGAAAGACTCACTTTAAAGTCTGATGATTTTTCGATGAGAAGTCCTCAGCAAATGGAAAGAGATTTCAGAGATTTGCCCGAAGTTATTGAAAATACCCAAAAAATTGCCAATCTCTGTGATTTTCAATTCAAATTAGGAGAAATTAAGCTTCCAGACTTTCCTATTCCCTCTCAAAAGAATCCAGATGAATTTTTAGAGGAACTCTGTTTACAAGGATTGAAAGAAAGATATGGTTCATCCCCGAAAAAGGAGGCTCTGGAGAGACTAAAATACGAACTCTCAGTTATTAAAGAAACTGGTTTTTCCTCCTATTTTTTGATTGTCCAGGATTTTGTTAATTGGGCAAAGGAAAATAGGATTGTGGTTGGGCCAGGTCGAGGGAGTGTCGGTGGCTCTCTTGTAGCTTTCGCATTAGGAATTACCAACGTTGATCCTTTAAAATATAACCTCTTGTTTGAGAGATTTTTAAATCCCTCTCGCATCTCAATGCCCGATATCGACCTCGACTTTACAGATAGAAGAAGAGATGAAGTAATAAATTATATCACTCAAAAATATGGTCAAGATAAAGTAGCTCAGATTATCACTTTCGGAACAATGGCCGCTCGGGCAGTAATAAGAGATGTAGGAAGGGCTCTTGAATATTCTTACAGTTACTGTGACCGGATAGCAAAGATGATTCCTTTTGGTTTCACTTTAGATAAAACCTTAGAAAAAATTAGTGATTTTCACCAAACTTACGAAACTGACGAGAAAGCGAGAAAACTGATTGATTTTGCTAAGAAATTGGAGGGGGTAGTACGTCATGCCTCAACCCATGCTTGTGGAGTAGTAATCTCAACCACACCTCTTGATAATATTGTACCCCTACAACATCCCACTCAGAACGATGAAGCTATTGTCACCCAATATGAAATGTATTCTATCGAAGATCTGGGACTTTTAAAAATGGATCTTTTGGGATTAAAAAATTTAACCATTATCGAAGATACTTTGGCTCGAATTTACGTAGTTCAAAATAAAAACGTTAATATTGAAAACATCCCTTTAGACGATGGAAAGATTTTCAAGCTCTTCCAAAAAGGAGAAACAATCGGAGTATTTCAGCTAGAATCGGAAGGAATGCGAAGATATTTAAAACAATTGAGTCCAACTAAATTTGAAGATATTGTCGCCATGATTGCTCTTTATCGACCGGGACCAATATCTCTTATTCCAGAATATATTCAAAGAAAACAAGAGAAAAAAAAGATTGAATATTTGCATCCGAAATTAAAATCAATTTTAAAAAACACTTATGGCGTAATGGTTTTTCAGGAACAGTTAATGCAGATTGCCCAAAAATTAGCAGGTTTCTCTTTATCCGAAGCCGATATTTTAAGAAAAGCTATTGGAAAGAAAATTAGATCATTGCTCATCTCCCAAAAAGAAAAGATGATAGATGGAATGATAAAAAATGGAATAAAAAGAGAGGTAGCTTTAAAAATCTGGGAATGGATTTTGCCATTTGCCAGATACGGATTTAATCGCGCCCATTCAACAGCTTATGCCACTATTGCCTATCAAACAGCCTACTTGAAAGTTCATTTCCCAATAGAATTTATGGCAGCTCTTTTAACTTCTGAAAAAGCAGATACCGAAAGAATTGGCTTTTTAATTACTGAGGCTAAAAAAATGGGAATTGAAGTTTTGGCTCCAGATATAAATGAGAGTTTCAGGAACTTTTCGGTAATACCAAAAGAAAAAAAGATCCGTTTTGGATTATTAGCAATTAAAAATGTAGGAGAAAATATTGTTGAATCAATTATTTCAGAGAGAAAGGCAAGAGGTCCTTATCAATCAATCGATGATCTCATCTCCAGAATAAGTTCAAAAGATTTAAATAAAAAATCTTTGGAGAGTTTAATTAAAGCTGGGGTTTTTGATAAATTCACTGAAAGAAATCAGCTTTTATTCAACTTGGAAAGACTTTTAGAATTGAATCGAGAAAATCATAGAACAAGGATAACAGGTCAAAAAGGGCTTTTTGATGCCTTGCCTACCGGCAGGCAGGGAATGAAATTTACCCTTTCACCCACTTCTCCAGCCACCAAATCGGAAAAATTAGCTTGGGAAAAAGAACTCCTTGGTCTTTTTGTTAGTTCCCATCCTTTGGAAGATTTTAGAAAAATTTTAGAAAAAAAGACAATGAAAATCTCTGATTTGGGTCCTACTTTAATTAATCGACAAATCAAAGTCGGAGGAATTATTTCAAAAATTAAAAAAATTATCACCAGAAACGGAAAACCTATGCTTTTTATGAAATTAGAAGATTTAACTGACAAAATAGAAATTGTTGTTTTTCCGGGAGTGATTGAGAAAAATCCCTCGGCCTTTCAAGAAAATAAAATTGTTTTTGTCTCGGGGAGAATTAATAATCGAGACGGAGTGCCCAAAATAATTGCCGATGATATCGAAGAAATTGTAGAAACATGAAAATTGAAACAACTCGTCATTCTTTAGCTCATATTATGGCTTATGCTGTCCAGGAACTTTTCCCTAGAACTAAATTTGGTATTGGGCCGGCAATTGAAAATGGATTCTACTACGATTTTGACTTACCTCGATCTTTAACTCCTGAAGATTTACCTAAAATTGAAGAAAAAATGAAAAAGCTAATTAAAGAGAATTTAACTTTTAGAAAGAGACTTTTGAGCATTAAAAAAGCTAAAGAAATTTTTAAAAATCAGTCCTACAAATTAGAACTTATAAAAGAACTTGCCGAGAACGGTTCCCGAGAAGTTTCAATTTATCAAGTAGGTAATTTTATTGACTTATGTAAAGGACCTCACGTCCGCTCAACAAAAGAAATTCCAATAAACGCTTTTAAATTGACAAAAATTGCCGGCGCCTACTGGCGTGGCAATGAGAAAAATCCAATGTTGCAACGAATTTACGGAGTGGCTTTTAAAACTAAGAAAGAATTAGCAGATTTCCTAAAAATTCAAGAAAAAGCCGAAAAAAGAGACCACCGGAAAATCGGAAAAGAGTTAGATCTTTTCAGTATCAAAGAAGAGGTGGGGGCTGGATTGGTCCTCTGGCATCCAAAAGGAGCGATAATTAGAAATATTATTGAGGGTTTCTGGAGAAAGGAACATCGTAAGCGAGGATACTGGTATGTTTATACCCCCCACATCGCTAACATCAAGCTCTGGGAGAAATCTGGACATACCAAGTTTTACAAGGAGAATATGTATCCCCCGATGAGAATTGAGGAAACAGATTATCAGCTTAAACCAATGAACTGCCTTGCCCATGTCCAGATTTATAAAAATAAAATACGATCTTATCGTGACTTACCTATTCGTTACTGTGAATTAGGAACAGTTTATCGTTATGAGAAAAGTGGAGTGCTTCACGGTATTTTACGACCTCGAGGTTTCACCCAAGACGATTCTCATATTTTCTGCCAACCAAATCAAATAACAGAAGAGGTCAGTGGGGTCCTGGATCTAACTACCTTTTTGTTATCTAGTTTTGGTTTCAAAAAATATGAAATTGATCTTTCAGTGCGCGATCCAAAGAATAAATCTAAATACCTTGGCGATGATAAAATATGGAAAAAAGCAGAAAAAGCCCTTGAATATGTGCTCAAAAAAAAGAAACTGAAATACATAAAAGTCGAGGGAGAAGCTGTGTTTTATGGTCCAAAAATTGATATTAAACTAGTTGATGCCATAGGCCGGCCTTGGCAGGGGCCAACTATCCAGGTAGATTTTAACTTTCCAGAAAAATTTGATTTGAATTTTATTAATCAAAAAGGTAAAAAACAACGAGTAGTAATGATCCACCGAACAGTTTTAGGTTCAATGGAAAGATTTTTGGGGTGTCTTTTAGAAAATTATGGCGGAGCTTTACCTCTTTGGTTATCACCAGAACAGATCTGGGTAATTCCGGTAGGTGCTCGCCATAAAAAATATGCCCAAACTGTCCGAGAACAGTTCTCGGACAAGGGATTCCGAGTTGAATTAAAAGATACAGCGGAAACTGTCTCTAAAAAAATTAGAGAAGGTGAAATTCAAAAAATCCCCTATCTTTTAGTTGTTGGCGACAAGGAAGTAAAAACAAAGTCGGTTAGAGTCAGAAAAAGGAAAAAAGGAGATATAGGGGAAATGAAAGTTGAAAAATTTTTGAAAAAAATTAAAATAGAAATTGAGAAAAAGAAATAAACCCAATGGGGAGATTTGTATCTACTACTGGGTAAAGGTCGAAATAAAGCATAAAACCCAAATTAAAAAATAATGACTAAAAAAACTTTATTCTTCTTGGTAGTCTTGGTGATTTTCTCTTTAGGTTTTGGTTTTTCTGCTATCTCCCAAGAAGAAGTATCGCCTGAAATAACTGAAGCTGTTAATCTTGATGAAGATATCCAGCCTGAAGATCTTGAAGTAGGTGAACCGAGAATCTTACCAGGTCATCCTTTATATTTCCTGAAAAACTGGGCAAGATCAATTAGATTATTTTTTGCCTTCCGTCCGGTTACTAAAGCTGAACTCAGATTAAAATTTGCCAATGAAAGATTGATAGAGGTAAAAAAAATAATTGAAGTAAAGAGAGATCCAAACAATATCAAAAAAGGAATAGAAAATTATCAGCAAGAAATAGAAAAAATTAAAGCTCAAACAGAGAGAATTAGAGAAAGGGCAAGAGAAAATCAAAGAGTAGAAGGCTTCTTAGATAAATTTTTGCATCAGGAGATTTTACACCAAAAACTCCTTTCAAAATTAGAAGATCAGGTTCCATCTGAAGCATTCGAAAAAATAAAAGAAGCCAGAGAAAGGCATTTGGAAAGCTTTCAAGAGGTAATGCTAAAATTAGAAGACAGGAAAGAAATAATTGCTGAAAAATTAGATGAAACTCTGGAAAAACAAAAGGGTTCAAAATACAAAAATTTCAAGAATTTAGAAATCTTGTTGCAATTAGAAGAAAAAGTTCCAGAAGAAGCTAAAGAAGCAATAAGAAAAGCCCAGGAAAATTCCTTAAAAAGACTAAAAGGAGATTTGGAAAAGATGAGTCCTGAAGACCAAGAAAGATTCGAGAGATACCTTGAGGGAATTTCCGGAGAAGAAGAAAAACAGCTCGAAATAATGGAAAATCTTAGATTGGAGTTGAGAGAAAGAACGGAAATTGGGGAAAGAATAATAAGAGTTAGAGAAAGAATTATGGAGAGAGTAAGAGAGAGAGTTGAAGAGCTAAAATGTCCGGAAATAGAAAAACCGGCTCCCGATTTCTGTAGAGAAGGAAGAATTATAATAAAAAGAGATGAAGAAGGTTGTATAATTTCTTTCGACTGCCTAATCCCAGCTGACATCGAAATTTCTCCCAAACCAGAAAAACCAGCAGCTTGTATTACTTTGTGGAATCCGGTTTGCAGTAAAGATGGGAAAACCTATTCCAATGCCTGCTTTGCTAAATTAGCTGGTGCAGAAATTGCTTATAAGGGAAAATGTAAAGAAGTGGAATGTACAACTGATGCCGACTGTCCCCAACCGAGATGTGGTCCGGCAGGCACTATAAGTGCTAGATGTATCAACGTGGAAGCTAAGTGTATAGGGGGAAAGTGTCAAATTCAAGCGACACCTTAAATTTGATTGATTCCCTGAAGATTTGACCTGAAAGCCCCGCCTCGGTGGGGTTTTGAATTAAAATAGATTAAAAAAAACTGTTGAAATAAGGGGTATGAATTATTTTATTATAACTTACGGATGTCAAATGAATAGAAGTGATTCTGAAAGAATTGCTGCAGTTTTAGAGAAAATGAATTATGAAAAAGCTTCAAATATTAATGAGGCTGATTTGATAGTGGTTAATATGTGCTCGGTAAGGCAATCGGCAGTTGATAGAGTTTATGGAAACATAAAAAATTTCGAAAAATTGAAAAGAAAAAATAAAAATCTAAAAACTTTATTGACTGGTTGTATTTTAAAATCAGATTTAGAAAAATTTAAAAAACATTTTGATTTTATTTTATCGATTAAAGCACTTTCTTATTGGCTAGAAATTTTGAGAAAAGGGAAATACTTTTATTATCCCGATCCAAGAGATGACAAATTTAATGAAGAGTTTAATGCTTTCTATTTAAAAGAAAAACAAAAATACTCAAATAATTTTTCAGCCTTTGTGCCAATTATGACAGGGTGTAATAATTTTTGTGCTTTTTGCGTTGTTCCCTATGTTAGAGGACCTGAAATTTCAAGAAAAGCAAAAGATATAATTCTTGAGATTGAAAATCTTATAAAAAATAACTTTAAAGAAATTTGGCTCTTAGGACAAAATGTAAATAGCTACAAAGATGCAAATATTAACTTTCCAAAACTTTTGAAAATGGTAAATGAAATCCCCGGTAATTTCTGGATAAGATTTACTTCTTCTTATCCGAGAGATTTCTCTGATGAATTAATTGATACGATGGCTGAATGTGAAAAAGTGACCGAATATTTGAATTTGCCAGTTCAATCAGGAGATGATGAAATTTTGAAGAAAATGAATCGCCCTTATACTATTGAGAAATATAAAAAAAGAGTGAAAAAAATCCGAGAGAAAATTCCTAATCTTACTTTATCCACTGATATTATTGTTGGTTTTCCAGGCGAAACTGAAAAACAATTTAAAAATACCCTATCGCTTTTTAAAGAAATAAAATTCGATATGGCCTATATTGCAAGGTATTCTCCTCGGCCTGGCACTGTGGCAGCAAAATTGAAAGATAATGTTCCATTAAAAGAAAAAGAAGAAAGACGGAAAACTTTAACCGAAATTTTAAAAGAAACTGCTTTAGAAAAAAATAAAAAATATGTTGGAAAAGAAGTTGAAGTTCTCGTGAATGAATCACGAATTATAAATAATGAATTACGAATATTTTTAGGTAAAACACGGGCTTATAAAACTGTAAAAGTTCAAATACCAGATACTAGATACCAAATACCTAATACTAATTTAATTGGCCAGTTTGTAAAAGTCAAAATCGTTGACGCTTTGCCCTGGGGTCTAAAAGGAATTTTGATATAAATAAAAGAAGGTCTTAGTTTTGAGACTAGGACCTTACTTAGCTCTTAAAAAGTTGTTCTAAGGAAATTATTTTTTCTCCTCGGCTTTTAGATATTTTGGGTAGTATTCCTGTGCTTTTTTTACAGCTTTGCCTGGAATCTTTAGGATCGGATACTTTTCATTAGATAATTCTTCACATTTGCCAAAGTATTTTCTTACTTTTGCAACATTGTCATGGTATATGGCTAACCCACCAGCGATTTCGTACCACATCCTTGCTCTTACCGTATCGCCAGATTTTTCGAATTTTTTTGCCTTTTTGGCTGCTTCTCCCATTGAAGTTCCTATCTTTCGAGGGTCTAAAAACATTGTGTTAAGCAATGCTTCATAGACTTCTTTATCATCACCGCAAAGCTTTTCCAGGTCAGTGATTATCTCTGTTACTTCTTCTTCGGTCTTCTCTTCTTTTTTCTTCTTTCTAAACCTATCAAGAATTCCCAACTTTATTTCCCTCCTTTTAACTTAAACAGCTGTTGGTATAATAACATAAAAACAAATATTATGTCAAATTAAGCCGGGGCCACTCTCGGCCTTTTTATTATTTTTAAAATTTAATTTAATATAAATATAGAGTATGAAAAAAGAAAAGTTGCCAAAATTAATTGTAATCTTAGGACCAACAGCTTCTGGAAAAACAGAACTGGCAATTAAATTAGCCAAAAAATTTAATGGTGAGATTGTTTCGGCTGACTCAAGACAGGTTTATAGAGAAATGGATATCGGAACGGCAAAACCACTAAAGCAACAAGAGGCCAAGGACAAGAAACAAGAATATATAGTTAAAGGTGTCCCTCACTACATGATAGACATCGTTAATCCTGATGAAGAGTTTAACGTGGCGATTTATAAAAAAATAGCAATAAAAGCCATTAAAAATATTCAAAAAAGGGAAAAGTTGCCATTTTTAGTTGGCGGAACAGGGCTTTATATTCAGGCAATTGTTGATAATATTGACTTTCCAAGAGTTCCTCCTCAAAAGAAACTAAGAAAAAAATTGGAGAAAAAAACTAAAAAAGAATTATTCAAAATTTATAGAGAATTAGATCCTGAAGGAGCAAAATTGATTGATAAAGAAAATAAAAGAAGATTAATTAGAGCAATTGAAGTTTGTAAAGCTACAAAAAAATCTTTCTGGCAACAAAGAAAGAAAGGAAAACCACTTTTTGATGTTTTACAGATTGGAATAAAACTGCCAAAAACTGAATTAAAAAAGAGAGTTGAGAAAAGAATAGATAAAATGTTTAAATTAGGATTAGAAAGAGAAGTAAAAAAATTAATTAAAAAATATGGATGGAATATTCCTTCGATGCAAGCAATTGACTACCAGGAATGGAAAAATTATTTTAAAGGAAAAATTAAATTAGAAGAAATAAAAAAAGAGATTAAAATTCACACTCTTCAATTTTCCAAACGTCAGATGACTTGGTTTAAGCGCAATAAAAGAATCCACTGGATAAAAAATTATCAAAAGGCAAAAAAATTGATAAAAAAAGTATTTTAAGGGGATGCTATTTATATAATAATATTGCTAAGAAATCTTATCAAGAACTCTACCTAATATCTTTCTGACAATCTGAGGGTTAGCTCTTCCTTTGGTCACTACCATCACCTGACCGATTAAAAATTGAAGGGCGTTTTCTTTTCCTTTTTTGAAATCTAAAACTGCCTTTTGGTTTTTTGAAATGACCTCTTTGATAGTCTTTTCAATCTCGACCTCATCGGTAACTAATGAGAGTTCTTTTTCCTCAATAATGTGGGAAGGGTCAGCTCCGGCTTTAAACATTTCCTCAAGCACGGTTTTGGCGATTTTGCTTGAAATTTTTCCATCAGCAATCAAAGTAATAAACTCAGCAAAATTTTCAGGAGTTATCAAAAAATCTTCACCGGAAACCGAAGCTCCCTTTAATAATCCTTGTAAATCGGTAATCAGATAATTTGTTGCCAATTTTATTAATTTTGAGAGTTTCTCAGGTGAAAGTCTTGGTTCAAATTCACTTACTACTTTTTCAAAATATTCTCCCAAATCCTTATTCTGAACAAAAAACTCCACTGTTAAATCTTTGAGTTTATATTCTTTTTTAAATCTTTTTCTTCTCTGCTGGGGAAGTTCAGGAATTTCAGCTCCAATTTCGTCAATCTCCTCTTTTCTAAAATGAAGAGGTGGTAAATCTGGTTCAGGGAAATAGCGATAATCGTGAGCTTCTTCCTTTTCTCTTTGAGATAAAGTCACTCCCCTACTTTCATCCCAACCTCGAGTTTCTTGAATAACTTTTTTACCTAAATCCAAAACTCTTGTTTGTCTTTCAATTTCATAATCAATTGCTCGCTCGACCGCTCTAAAAGAGTTTAAATTTTTAATCTCAACTTTTGTTCCCAATTTTCTTGTTGCTTGGAGTGAAACATTTACTTCTACTCTCATTTGTCCTTTTTCCATATCAGCATTAGAAACATTTAAATAGCGTAAAATCAACTGGAATTCCTCGGCAAATTTCCTTGCCTCTTTAGCGGATTTCAAATCTGGCTTAGTTACTAATTCCATTAAAGGAATCCCAGCCCGATTAAAATCAACCAAAGAATAATCTTTTTCGTGAATTAACCTGCCAGTATCTTCTTCAAGATGAACTCTTTTGATTCTAATTTTCTTTCTATTTATCAGCAAAAATCCATCTTTACAAAGCGGCATATCATATTGGGAAATCTGGTACCCCTTAGGTAAATCAGGATAGAAATAACTTTTTCGATCAAATTTAGAATATTCAAGAATTTGACAATTTAGAGCTAAACCAGTTTTTATTACTTTTTTAACTGCTTCCTTATTTATCACTGGAAGTGTACCCGGGTGTCCAAGGCATATCGGGCACACGTTGATATTAGGATGTTTTTCATCCGGATCGTTTGGACAAGAACAAAACATTTTTGATTTTGTATTTAACTCAACATGAATTTCTAGGCCAATTACTGGTTGGTATTTCATATAAGTAATGTAGTCCGAGAACAGTTCTCGGACTAGTTTATAGTTTAGTATTTTCCTCTATCCTTGGTCTTCTTTACGCCTTCCATAATCTCCACGCCTGAACTTGTGCCAATAATGTCTGCGCCGGCTCTTAACATCGTTTTAAAATCTTTTATAGTTTTAATACTACCTGAGGCTTTAATTTTAAGTCCAGGAGCTGATTTTCTCATAATTTTTAAATGTTTAGCTTTCTCTTTTAATTCAAATCTATCTAAGGGGTCTCTTTCAGTAGCTGTTTTTACACAGAAAGCCCCAGATTTTTTAACGATTTGAGAGGCCTTTTCGATTTCAGTATCAGTTAAGAAACCAGAGCCAATAATTACTTTTGTTGGTAAAATTTTTGAAATTTCCTTTAAATCTTTCAAGACTTTTTTATATCGTTGATATTTTAAATCAACAATATTCATCACCACATCTAACTCATCAACTCCATCTTTTTTAGCTTTCTGGCAAATTTTCATTCTTTTTGAATGAGGGGAGATTCCCATTGGTGGATCCACTAAAACCACAACTTTTATATCAGTTCCTTTTAATTCCTTTTTCACTAATTTCACCCATTTTGGATTAATACAAACCCCTCGAAAGTTATATTTTTTGGCTTCCTGACAAGTCCTTTTTATATCTTTTGTCGTAGCATCAGGTCTTATATTTGTATGATCAATTATTTTTGCGATTTTCATATCTTAAAATCTTTTTCCAATTATTTTTATAATATTCAAATTTTTGATTAAAGATCTTTTTTGGAGTAATTTTTATTCCTAAAGATTTTAATTTATTTTTTAAATTTTTATAAATTTTTTTTGCCTCCTTTACCTTTCCAATTTTTTCCAATTCAATAATGAAACCATAACTTTTTGTATCGTCGAGTAAAACCTTTATGCCTTTCCATTGATAAATCCTTCTCTTGCGAAACCATCTAATTTTAACTTTAAATCCCAATTTTTTGAGTAATTCTTCAAGTTTTCTAAAATCTTTTTTATCACATTTAACCTCCATTTCTTCTCGGGAATCCTCGTGTATTTTCCCTTCTTTTAAAATAAGAAAAGAATTTTTGCCATTAAAACGGATTCTTAAATCCTTTGGGCCTGAAAAGTAAACAGTCTCTTCTTTTATTGAATCAATAAATTTAGCTTCCTTATTTAATCTTTTGAACAGCCTTTTAGATTCTTCTTTGGTAATAAAACTCCGAACTTCAATCTCGATGTTTTTCATATAAGAATTTTAATTGCAGTTTTACGTCTTCGGATACTTCCCTAATAGCTCTTTCACCATCTATTACCACCCAGTTCGTATAAATTTGATTTTTAATCAATTTTTCATAAAAATTAGCTACTTTCTCAATAAATTGTTTGTTTGACTCATGTCTATCTAAATTATTTTTCTCTTTTAGTTTTCTTTGGATTCCAGTCTCAGGTGAAATTTTGAGATAAAGTATCAAATCGGGTTTGGGAAGCTCGAAAATCTCAGCAATATTAAGCGCTTCAGATAGAGAAAATTTTTGAGCACATTGATAAGCCAAAGTAGAAGCAAAATATCTATCAGAAACTATAATTTCTCCTTCTTTTTGCCATCTCTCAATCTTCTCTTTATCTTTTAAGAAATCTGAGAAATAGAGTAAAAATTGAACTCGAGGTGAAAAGTCATATTTCCTATGAAGAAATTGATGAATTAATTCACCGATCGGCCCACGGTTATCAGGAAAAGACAATTTCTTAACTAGTTTTCCTTGTTCTTTAAAAAAGTCGAATAACAATTCACTTTGAGTTTCGCCTCCTGCTCCTTCAATTCCTTCAAAAACAATTAATTTACCAGCGTAGGGATTCTTCCTCATATCTTAATTATATCGGATTTTTCGAAAAGAAAAAGTCCTGCCAAATTGCAGGACACATTTTGTTTTAAAGGGCTATATCCACAGGAGAAGACAATAGTTCAAACCTTGCCTGGAAAATCGGCAGTCCAGGGGAAAGAGCTATAGGGCGATTGCCAGAGTTTTTAACATTGAGCGCTACTCTCCCAATAAATCCTGGTTTAAGGAAAATTGTTCCTCCAATGATCTCTAGGCCGTATCTTGCAAATTCCTTTTTAATGGTAACCTGAGCTATTAGATCTGTTGGGATTCCGAGAAGTTGTTTTGTCTCTATCCTGAGGAAAGTTCTTGGACTCGGATGAAGAAAAATTTTTTCTTCAGAAGAAATCTCGAATTTCTCCTTAAGACTTTTAGGTTGAGAAAAGTCTACGCAGATTTCGCTTCTCGTCGAGGGATTTTCTGGGATTTTCATCTTCCCTATTTCAAGAGTTAAAGAGCAAGGACCAAGTAGTTTTTCGGGATTAAACCAGGAACCAGAAGTAATGTCGTGATGCATCTCAGCAATAATTATCTTTCCTTTGTTAAGGAGTCTCTGTATTCTTTCGTTAAGCTTCTCTACTTCCCTTCTCTCGGCTAATTCTATTGCTGCTGTTGGAGTCGGAAATGCTCCGGCTGGATTAATAAAGCATTCCTTAAGATCTGTCAATCTTAGCAAAATATTCTTCTCTGAAAGGATCAATACATCGCCTCCTTTTAAATTTACTAACCTCCGATTGTTTTTTAGCAAAAATAATAATCCCTGTCAATTTGGCAGGGATTATTAGGCTTTGAAACAATATTTTAGTTTTTTAAAACTCTTTCTAAATTTAATTACCTTTCTTTTAATTTTTTCCGGACTTTTTTTGTCTAAAATTACTTCTTTCATAAATTTAGCAATTTGTTTTATTTCTTTTCCTTTCATCCCGAATCTGGTCATTTCTTGAACCCCAATTCTGAGACCGGCTGGATGTATTACATCTATCTTCTCCTCACCGGGAAGAACATTTTTGTTTAAAATAATGTTAGCTTTCTCCAATAGCTTAGCTACGAAATCTCCTCCCCCATTTTCTCTAACATCAACGACTATCTGATGGCTTTGAGTAAATCCTTTTTCTTTTCCTAAAACATTAAAACTCAAATTATAAAGTTCTTTAGCTAAAGATTTTGCATTTTTAATAACTTGTCTTGCATAACTTTTTCCGAATTTTTTCATTTCTAATAAAGTTAAATAAAGGGCTGGAATTCTATGAAGATGGTGATTAGATAAAACTCCAGGGAAAACTTTTTTTTGAATTTTCTTTTGAAGGTCTTTCTCAATATTTCCCAAAATTATTCCTCCTTGAGGTCCTGGAAAAGTTTTGTGAGTGGATGAAGTTATGATATCTGCTCCTTCTTTCAAAGGGTTTTGAAAAAAGCCAGCGCAAATTAAGCCAAAGACATGGGCGGCATCATAAATTATTTTTGTCTTAGTTTTTTGACAAATTCTTTTTAATTCTTTTACAGGTTGAGGAAATAAAATTACCGAACCTCCGAGAACGATAAATTTTGGCTTTATTTTTAAAATTTTCTTTTTCGCTTTTTCCAAATCAATATTCAAAATTTTTTCATTGAAATCGAAATGAAAAACCTTCAGCCCCAATAGACCAGCTGCTCCCGGTATTTCATGAGAAACATGAGAACCTCCCTGAAATCCTAAAGTCAAAATTTTATCTCCTTTTTTCGCTAGAGTAGAAAAAGTAGCTAAATTAGATATCGTCCCGGAAATTGGGCGAACGTCAACAAAATTTGCTTTAAAGTGGCTTTTAAATTTTTCAATCGTTCTATTTTCTATTTCATCAAAATATTTTAATCCTTGATAATATCTCTTGAAAGGAAGACCTTCTGCATATCTGTGCATTAAATCAGAAAGATAAACTCTTTCAGCCAAAGGTGACATTACATTTTCTGAGGCAATCAAATTTATACAATTTCCCCGCCACTCTTGATGTTTTTTGAACAAGCTTAATAATTTTTTCATTTTAAATTTGTTTTTCTTTTATTATAGTAGAAACTCTCCCCCCTTGCCACTGGCCTCGATATAAGTTTGTTTTTCCTTTAATTTCAAAAAACATAACATGTAAAACTCGTGCTCCCATTTCTAACTCAAATTTTTCATTTCCTAAGTTGAAAATTCCTGTTGTCAGCTCTCCTCTATATCCTGGCGCAGTTTGGCCACCAAAAATATAAATCCCTGATCGAAAAAGGCTCGAGCGAGGAGTAAATAAAGTTAGAAGATTATCCGGCATGTTTAATCGTTCAATTGTCTTCATCAAATAATAGGTGTTAGGCAAAAGGATTACTTTCCTTGATCTCTTTCTGTCAAATTTCGCCAAGAGTTTGACTTTCGGAGTTTTCCTTTCCTCAATTCCTAAAAATCTCCTTCCCTTGATTTCATAAATTTCGCCTATCCTAAAATCAAAACCAGCTCCTTCAGGATTCTTCAACTCCCTCTTAGATAAATTCTCCACCAATTTTTTTTCCTTAACCAATTTCAAAATTTTTTTTACTCCCAAAATCATTTTCTCAAATTCTTTAATTTTTTCTCAAATTTCTTTCTCAACTCAGTCTTCATCTTCTGATGAAATTTTTTATTATATTTTTTAACCAATTTTTTAATATGGAAGCAGCTTTTCTCTTCAGGGCAAAATCCAATAGTCTCGCATTTTGGCCCAATAAATTTATTTAACCAGCCATATCCCCCTTTTTTCAGAGCTCTTTTAATTTGGGAAACCTCTTTTACGGTTTTTCTTTTCATCTCTTCTTCTGCAGTTGGGCAAAGCCGTAAAGGATAATATCCAGTTAGAAGATTGTATAAATCATATTGCTGCAAAATATCGATCTTTATTGCTCTCGGAATTAAAAAAATCGCATTTCTTGGCTTAATTTTTAATCTAATCAAATTTTGATATCTCTCAAATGTCTCTTGGGCAACAGAAAGATATCCTAATAAAAACTCTGGGTTTCGCTTGACAGAAGGAGGAACGGAGAAAATTTCTTCTATTTCCTTCACCAATTTTTTATTGATTTTCTTTCTTTTAATTTGATTTTTAAATTTGTCAAATCTTTTAGCCGCTCTTTCAATACAAAAGTATATTGATTCTATAATCTGAGGGCAAGTTCTGTGCCTCTTTTTCTCTCCCCAAACGCGCCAAGGAACCGAAGACAAAACTTTAAATCTCACGGCTTCATTATAATCCCTAAAAATTTCCTGACGAAAAACGAGAAGTCTCTGCCAATCCTTTTTAATCTGTTTTAATGAACGAAATGTCTTTTCAGTAAGCTGCTCTAACTTTTTCAGTCTTTTCCTCAAGCCCGAAGTCATCAAGATATCCATTGAAACTAACCTTGTTCCCTCTTCCAATTTGATTCTTTCTCGAAGCTCTCTGGTCAGGTTTGATTTTTCTGGATCTTTAAAGATATTCGGGTAAGGATAAATATTTCTTGGTGCTAATTCTCTAGTGGCATAAATTAAATCGACTCCCAGATTCCTTAATTTTTTTTCAATTTCTTTAAGTAAAATTTTAATCTCCTCTGGCATCCATTCCTTTTCGTTCTCATATTCTCTCTTCACTAGCACTATTGATTCGATTGGTAATTGAATTACGCCAGTGCCGTAAATTCCGTATTGTAAAATCTTACTTGCCTCATCTTTTGAAATTCCTTGAGATAAAAGGAAATTAAAAAAAATAATAATTTTTCTTGAAATATCTTGATAAATCTCTCTTGCTTCTTTGTTTAAAAAGATTTCGTTAGGAAAAATGATGTCCTTTTCATCAGTTTCCGTTCTCCTTCCAGAGGCAACTAAAGAGGAAGAAAAAAGTATTCCAGTTAAAGCCGAATCCAAAAATTTGCTTCCCTCATAGTTCAAACAAAGAGAAGGAGTAGTGGCAATTGAAGCATGACCGATCAGGGAAGATTTCTGTAAGATATCCTTGATTGTTTTATTTAAATTTTTGTTTTTCTTTTTAATCTCCTCGGAAATAGCCTTTATTGATTCACCCTTATATGTTAAAAGACCAGAAAGTGAAACAATTTGCTGAGGATTTAAAATTCCTGTTTTATCTTTTAAAACAGGAATTATTCCTAAAATTTTTACATTTAAGTCTGAAACTAAACGAGGCTTCATCTTATCTTCTTCCTAATCTCTTGATTTATTTTACTGGCTTGAGGAGATTTAGGTTTAGCATATTTGTGATCCCTTTGCTTTAAGTAAGGAATTTCAGCTGGACTGGATAAGGTCTCAAAAGTTAAAGCGCAAATTCTGGTCACTGCGGCGTATAAGATAACTGGCATAGTCCCCATATTGCCAAGCTCTATTACTCCCTTTCCTTTCCAACCAGGATCAAATCGAGCTGCTGTTAAATGAACTATTACTCCAAGCCTTGCCAAGGTAGATCTTCCATCGAGCCTGGCCATTAAGTCACCGCTTAAAGAAAATTCTTCCTTCGTCGTAGTTAAAACAAAGCCTCTTGGTTGCAAAATAAAAGGGGCCCCATCTTCAATCTTTATTTCTTCCATAATCTCTTCAAAATCAATTTTTCTTCTTGCATCCAAATAAGGATATTCAGAGGGCTTAAAGGTTTTGAAAATATTTCCCAGATGTAAATCCAAAGAACAAGGTCCCAATTGCTCTTTGAAATTTGGTTTGGGTGTGATTTTAATCTTCCCTTCTTTAATGTATTTTTTTATGTCGCGGTCAGAAAGGATCATAAAAATATTATAACATTATACATCACTTAATAATAATGTCTAAAAGGTCTGTTAAATAAAAATTCTAGAAACATCCTATTCAATCTCAATTCCCATATTCTTTGCTGTGCCCTCGATTATTCTCATGGCTTTTTCTATATCCTGAGTATTTAAATCCTCCATTTTCTTTTTGGCAATTTCCCGAAGCTGCAACCGAGTAATTTTTCCAACTTTAATTTTATTTGGTGTCCCCGAGCCTTTTTCAATGCCTGCTGCCTTTTTTAAGAGTTCAGAAGCAGGCGAAGTTTTTAACCTAAACTCATAAGATTTATCCTCAAACACAGTAATCTCAACGGGTATTGTAAATCCCGCCTGATTTTTGGTCTTTTCATTAAACTTCTGGCAGAATTCAGGAATATTTAAACCATGGGGAGCTAACGCCGGGCCAACCGGAGGAGCAGGAGTGGCTTGACCAGCCGGAATCTGTAATTTTATTTTTGCCTTAATTTTCTTCATCGCGTTATTAAACTATACTGAATAAATTTACTACGAGAACAGTTCTCGTAGTATTGTAGAAATGACAATTTAAAGTTTTTTAATTTGCAATGAATCTAATTCTACTGGTGTATCTCGGCCAAACATATTGATTAAAACCCTAACCTTACCTCGCTCTTCATCGATTTCTGAAACTTTTCCATCAAAATCCTTAAAGAGCCCGTCGACAATTTTTACCGAATCTCCAACTTTAAATTCAATTTTATATTGAGGTTCTTCAACTCCCATTCTCTTTTTTAAAATCTCAATTTCTTTGGATGAGATTGGAACGGGGACAGTTCCTGCCCCAACAAAACCGGTAACATTGGGGGTGTTGCGAACAACATACCAGGAGTCATCAGTAACAATCATTTCAACCAAAACATAACCAGGATAGATTTTTTCCTCAACTATTTTTCTTTTACCATCTTTTATTTTAATCTTTTTTTCTTTCGGGACTATTACATTAAAAATTTTATCTTCCATGCCCAAAGCTTCAATCCTCTGTCTAAGATTTTTAGCTACTGCATCTTCATAGCCAGAATAGGTATGGATAACGTACCAATTTCTTTCTTGAGGTAATCGTTGTTTTGCCATAAAACGGTTGAAAATTATAGGACTAATCGATTTAATAGGGCGGTGAATAGGAAATCCAGGCCGCCCAAAAATATGGCTAATGCCAAAGAAACACCAATAACAATCAGAGTATTCTTAAAAAGCTCTTTTTTAGAAGGCCAACTAACTTTTCTTATTTCCAATCTCACTTCTTTTAGAAAAGTGATGATTTTTTTTGGGAATTTGCTAATTTGCACAAATTTGTCGCTAATTTTAATCTATTTTTTAAAAAGCCCTTCAGGGCTCTTTTTATATCTTAGTTGAAGAGTCCTTTACTGTCAAGCTTTCTCGAAACCTTTTAAATGTCTAAATTCTTTACTTTTTTGGCGTGGGTTTGAATGAATCTTTTTCGAGGTAATACTTCCTCGCCCATTAAAGTATCAAAAATTCGATCGGCTCCCTTAGCATCTTCAATTTCTACCTTTAATAAGACCCTGTTTTCAGGACTCATAGTTGTCTCCCAAAGTTGGTCAGGGTTCATCTCTCCTAATCCTTTATAGCGCTGAATTGAAATTCCTGAAATTTTCTCCTTTTTCATTGAATCTAAAATTTCAACTTTGTCAGCTTCGGTATAGGCATACTCAACCCTTTTTCCTGCCTGGATTCGATAAAGAGGAGGTTGAGCAATGTATAAGAAACCGGCTTCAATTATTGGTTTGAAATAGCGATAAAAAAGAGTTAGAAGTAAAGTTTTGATATGATTTCCATCTGTATCAGCATCGCAGGTTATAATAACCCGGTGATATCTTATTTTCTCTAAATTAAAATCTTCGGCAATCGCTGTACCCAAAGCAATAATTAAAGATTTAATTTCTTTTGAGGATAAGATTTTGTCAAGCCGAACTCTTTCCACATTTAAGATCTTACCTCTTAGAGGTAAGATGGCTTGAAAATGACGGTCCCTTGCCTGACAACTCGAACCGCCAGCTGACTTGCCTTCCACTATATATAATTCACTTTCCTCAGGTTTCCTTGAAATGCAATCAGCCAACTTTCCTGGCAAGGCTAATCCTTCTAAAATTCCTTTTCTCAAAACTGTTTCTTTAGCTGCTCTGGCTGCTTTCCTGGCTTTTTGAGCTAAAATACAATTTTCAATAATTACTTTAGCATCTCGAGGATTTCTCTCTAAAAAATCAGACAGAGTCTCGGAAACAACTGCTTCAACCGCAGCCTTAGCTTCGGTGTTGCCCAGTTTTTTCTTGGTCTGACCTTCAAATTGGGGTTCTCTTATTTTAATTGAAATTACTCCGGTTAAACCCTCCCTGATATCTTCACCGGTTAAATTACCATCGTCTTTTCTGAGAAGGTTATTTTTCCTGGCGTAATCATTTAAGGTTCTGGTTAGAGCAGTCCTAAAACCAGTAAGATGGCTTCCACCCTCTGAAGTGAAAATATTATTAGCAAAACTTTCTTCTAAAGATTCATACTCAGTGGTGTATCGAAAGGCAGCTTCTGTAATTATTCCATTTCGTTCGCCCAAGCCATAAAAGATATTTTGGTGGCGAGGAGTGATTCCTCGAGTTAAATGTTTTATATAAGATACAAGACCTCCCTCAAAATAAAAGGTGAAACTTTTTTTATCCTCAGTTCTGAGATCAGAAAAGGTTATCTTTACTCCTTTGGTCAAATAGGCTTGTTGACGTAAATAATTAAAGATTTTCTTATAATCAAATTTTATTTCCCTAAAAATTTCAGGGTCTGGTTCAAAAATAACAGTAGTTCCTGTTTTTTTAGATTTGCCAATTTTTTTAACCTTGGTCTTTGCCTTTCCCCGAGAATATTCTTGATAGTATTTGAAACCTGACCGACTAACTTCAGCTCTTAAGAAATGGGAGAGGGCACAAACAGCTGAAATTCCCACTCCATGAAGTCCGCCAGTTGAGGCATAAACCTTTCCACCAAATTTTGCACCAGCATGCAAAGTAGTCATCACTGTTTCCAAGGCCGATTTTTTTGTTTGGGGGTGCTTCTCTACTGGAATTCCCCGGCCATTATCAGTTACCTTGACCCTATTTCCCGAAACTAAAGACACCCCAATCTCTGAGCAATGACCCATCAATGCTTCATCGATTGAATTTCCAACTGCCTCACAAATCAAATGGTGTAATCCTTCTACTCCGGTTGTCCCAATATACATCGCTGGTCTTTTTCGGATTGGCTCTAATCCCTTCAACACATAAATATCCTTAGCCCGGTAAGTTGTCTCCGTCTTTTTCTTTGTTCGGACCGCCCTCTTTTTTCTTTTCTTTTTAGTTTTAATTTTTTTGCGAACCATAATTTAGCTTATTATTTTGATTTTTGCATTTTAAATTTTGAATTTATTTGCGGACTTCCCATTCCTTTTCTTTTTCTAAAGCTTTAATTATTTTTTGGTGGATCTTATCAATTTCTCTTGAACTTAAAGTTTTTATATCTGACTGGTAAATTATATGAAAAGCCAAATTCTTTTTTCCCTCAGGAATTTCCTCCCCTGTATAAATATCAAATAAATCAACATCTCTTACTAAGGAGCCACCTGTAATTTCAATTTTATTTAAAATCTCTTCAACTCTGACTTCTAATGGAACCAAAACGGCTAAGTCTCTGATTGCGGCTGGATATTTAGAAATCGGTAAAAATTCATGCTCCTCGCAAGCTAATTTCTGTAATTTTTCGAAATCAAAATCAAAAACCACGACATTTCCAATTTGTTTGCCTTTGGCGCTGAATATTTTTAAGTCTTCTAAAATCTTAAGGGAAACTTCTCCTAAAAATCCAATTTCCTGATGATCAACCTTTATCTCGGCACATTTTTTAGGGTCCCAAATGGAAATTTTTGAGTCCTCAGGGGTAGGTTTGTAAGTATCGTACCAGAAATTTGAAATTCCCATTTTTTCTAAAAGTAAATCGCAGATTCCTTTTAGTTCATAAAAATTTTCAGCCTTTTTTTCTTTTTTGAAAATCAAGCCGGTCAGCGATCTTTTTTCAAAAATCTTTGAAGGTGTATCTTTTCTGAAAATTTTACCCAATTCAAAAATTTTAATCTCCTTAAAACCCGCTTGCCATTGCCCGGAGCGAAGGCGACTGGCGGGCAGGTTTTTCATATTTTCTTTCACATTTTTTAACAGATTGGGAATTAAGCTCGGGCGCAAATATTTTTGTTCAAGACTCATTGGATTCTCTATTTCCATTAAATTTTTTGGTCTGTATTCAAAAATTGTAGCCATTTTTTGGCTAATGAAAGAGTAATTATAAACTTCGGAAAAGCCAGCCTCTTTCAAAATATCTCTGGAGAGATTTTCCCAAAAACGGTCTATATTTCTTTTTGGGGGAATCAGAGAAACCAAGGGAAGAATGGCTGGAATTTTCTGAAAGCCCGAAATTCTGCCGATTTCTTCGATTAAGTCTTCAGGTAAAGAAAGATCTAATCTAAAAGTAGGAACCTCAACCAATATACTACGAGAACTGTTCTCGTAGAGTGGGAAGTTTAATCTTCTAAAAATATTTTTTATTTCTTTTTTTGATATTTTAACTCCCAATAATCTATCAACATAAGCCAAGTTTAATTTAATTTTTTTGGGGTAAACTTTTTTGGGGTAAAAATCAATCAAACCCTGGGCTATTTTCCCACCTGCAATTTTTTGAACCAAAAATGCCGCTCTGTTTATTGCAAATTCCGTTAAATTAGGATCAATCCCATGTTCAAAACGCCAAGAAGCATCGGTTTTCAGACCTAATTTTTTTGAACCTCGGCGGATAACTTGGGGATTAAAATTGGCTGATTCAAGCACTACAATCTTCGTTTCTCTATCGATTTCTGGAATTATCCCTCCTTTAATTCCAGCGATAGCTACTGGCTTTTTGGCATCGGCGATTACCAGAATATTATCATTTAAATCGTATTTTTCTTCATCCAAAGTAACAATCCTTTCTCTTTTTTTTGCAAATCTAACAATGATTTTTTTGCTTGCCCCGTAGGAAGCCGAAGGCTTTACTTTGGGGCCTTCGAGTTTTTCACCATCAAAGGCGTGAAGAGGCTGACCCGTTTCTAACATCACAAAATTAGCAATATCTACAATATTGTTAATTGGCCTTATCCCACAAACCTTTAATTTTTCCTTTAACCATTTTGGAGAAGGAGCTACTTTAACACCACTAATTACTCGAGCAGTATAGCGAGGACAAGCTTTCTGGTCTTTAACCTCTACTTTAATAAAGTCTTTAGCTTTAAGCCCCTTATCTTCAATTATTTTTGATTTTGGATATTTAATTTTTGATTTCGTGAGTGCTGCACACTCACGAGCTATTCCAATATGAGAAAAACAATCAGGTCCCCTGTTTGGTAAAACATCAACATCTAAAACAAAATCTTTTCCAACTCTTTTAACTTCTGAAACTTCAAAAGAATGCGTTGTCAAAAGCTCAGCAAATTCTTTTGGCTTTAGCAACTTTTTTTTAAAAAAAGATTGTATCCAATTGTAAGAAAAAACCATATTTTAAAACTGTTTTAAGAATCTTAAATCTCCACCATAAAACAATCTTATATCATTGATTTTATATCTCATCATTGCCAATCTATCTAATCCCATTCCAAAAGCAAAACCTTGCCAATCTCTTGGATTTAAACCAACTGCCTTAAAAACATTTGGGTGAACCATCCCCGCTCCCATCATCTCCATCCAGCCAGTTCTCTGACAGGCTGAACAGCCCTTCCCTCCACAAGTCAAACAGGTCATATCAACTTCAAAAGAAGGTTCAGTAAAAGGAAAATAACTTGGTCGCAGTCTAATTTTGATCGATTTTTCAAAAAATCTTTTAAAAAGTTTTTGAATTATTGCCTTAAAATTTGCTATTGAAATATCTTTGTCAACCATTAATCCTTCAATCTGATAAAAATTTACCTCATGGGAAGCATCAGTGGCTTCGTGACGGAAAACGCGACCTGGAACAATAATTCTCAAAGGAGGAGGATTTTTCTCCATATATCTTACCTGTACTGGTGATGTATGAGTTCGTAGTAATAATTTTTGATTTTTTGGCTTTAGCCAAAGAGTATCCCAAAAATCTCTGGCTGGATGCTCTTTGGGAATATTTAGGGCATCAAAATTGTACCATTCGGTTTCAATTTCTGGTCCTTCTATCACTGAAAATCCCATCGATTGAAAAATCTCTTCGACTCTTCTTTGGACTTGAGTTAAGGGATGTAAATGACCAGGGAGAACTTTTTTACCAGGGGCAGTAACATCAATACGTTCTTTTTTAAAAATTTCGGCTCTGACTTTTTCTTTTAGTTTTTCGGCTTTTTCTCTTATGTTTTCCTCAATAATTTTTTTTAACAAATTTGCTTCTTTGCCAATCTTAACTCTTTTTTCTTTTTTTAACTTCTTTAAAGAACGTAAAATCTGAGTAATTTTACCTCTTTTTCCTAAATACTTTCTAAAAATTCGATCTAATTCTTTTAGATCTTTGGCTTTTTTTATTTCTTTTTGAGCCCCTTTTTTAAGCAATTTAAGCTTTACCATATATTCCATTTTAACTTATTTTCCCTCTTTTTGCAATAAAAAAAAGGGCCCAGTTTTTTGGAAACTAGGCCTGAAGGGAAGTTATGAAGGTACTAAGGAATTAACTAGAGAGTTGTCTCTTTTTCTAATAAATCGCTGAGGCAGAGTTGAAAGATTACTGTAGATTCTTTGACGCTTGTTGAAAAAATTCCTTCACCCGAAGTCTCGATAACAATCATTTCTTCGTGGGGAACGTCAGTGAAATCGCCTTTTTCTGCTAATTCTATGATTTTTGGCAAAGATTTTTCTACCATTTTCAACTTTCTCACAACTTCTCTCCTTTTAGCTTCTGTTATTTCCATTTTCAAACCTCCAATTTTATTTTAATAATATTTTAAAAATTGTCAAGAAAAAAACCCACGAAGTGGGTTATGGAAAATTTCTATTGCTTTTTTTGTTGTCTGTAGATCATGTGCCACAAATCGTCCAACCATGTTCCCTGGAATTTTTTTGGTAGATATGGGATTGAGTGGATTAAAAAATCCAGAATTCCTAAGAAACACATCAACCATCACCTTTTTCTAAAAAATTTATTTGGAAAGGACTAACCCTCCTACTTTCAAGTTTATCATATTTTTAAAAATTGTCAATTCATTATTAATTAAAATAAAAGCGCCTAAATCTTTAGACGCCAATTTCATATTTTTAAGGCGCTGTTTCCTTTCTGCTCCGGTTCTTGTTAATTTAGCTGATTCTCGGTCGCCATCTTTTTAGCCTTGTTCCGGCACCAAATGATAGTCTTTCCTTAGGATTGCCTCTGAGAACAATCAAGTTTTTCTCTCCATCTCTTCCGAGTACCACCTTCCCTCTATTAACTCGTATTTTATTGTTTACATTCCTAATTATAACAACTCCTTTCCCTTCTCCTGGTAGTAGGTCCTTTACTCTCTTGCCCGAATCTCTCTTGTTTCTTCTCCGCCCCAATCTATCACCTCCTCACATATTTTATTTTTAAGGATCAATTCTTTATTTATATTATATTTTAAAAAATTTATCAAGTCCTGATTTTTCCAATTCCTAAAAATAAAAGAGATGAAATTTTTTCATCTCCTAGGGCTCTTTTTCAAGAGTGGCCAAGGCTATTTTTTCTCCTTTATTAAGTTTCTTAAGAGCTTTTTCTCGCTTTTGTTCTATTTTTGATTTCCGAGTAATCCCTTTTATTATTTCTCTGAGGTCTAACCATTCATCACTTGCTCTTTTCAGCTCCTCAGAAAGCGAGGATGCTATACTTACTATCTTTACTTTTTTCCCTCTTTCTTTAGCGAAATTTACCGCCGGTAAAAAATGATGGTCACCAGATACAAGGATAATAGTTAAAATATCACTATCTATGGCTGAGCGAAAAATACCATCGCTTATCCATGGATCAATCTCGCTTTTTGGCTTTTTTCCTTTCAGAAGGGCTTTGGCTTTGATCTCGTATTCTTGACTTTCCAAATAGTCAAGGAATCTTAAAGTTTTCTCGGGATTTTCCGTATCCACGCTGGTGTAATAAATTGGCGGTCTAGCCAACTCTTCTCCTTTTCCTATTAGGCAGTTTTTAAATTTTCCAAAATCTATCCCTATTCCTCCCAACTCAACCAGAGAATTGTAGAGATTCTCTCCATCAATGAGTATGGCTACTTTTTCTTTTTTAGGGAAAAACTTCTTCCAGATTTTTCCCAAACCTTCTCCAACTCTCATTTCTCCTTACCTCCTTTATAAAGAACTATTTATTACAATTTAATATAATATTTAAAATCCAAACTGTCAAAGAAATTTTCAGTCGTATTTTGGCCAGCAACACTTTTTGTATTTCATTGGTTTTCCTGTTTTAGGATTGGTTTTTCCACAAGGGCAAGGGTCATTTCGGCCAACCTTCACTTTTTCCTTTTTATAATGCGATTTCGACGGCCGTCGAATTTGGGTTATGTTGGTGGATGTTGATGGAACGACTTTTGCCGGCTCTCTTACTGTTTTAATTCTAAAAACTGTCTGGACTATTGCTAGCTCAACAGCTGTTAGCAATCTTTGAAACATCTTATATCCCTCGTTTTTATATTCTACTAAGGGATCAAGTTTGCCATAGGCCCTCAGCCTCACTTTATCTCGTAATTGTTCCATCTCAGCTAAATGATCAATCCAATAAAAATTTAAAACTCGGAGGCAGAGAAACCGAATAGCCTTTAAAAATCTCTCAGAGCCGATTTCCTTTTCTTTTTTCTCAAAATCATCTCTAGAGAAACCTGCTTTTTTTATAATTTCAGAGATTTTTTCTTTCAATGTTGGCAAAGATGCCTCAAGAAATTCTCTCCTTTTTTTATAAAAAACTTCTCGATGCTTATTCATCACATCATCATATTCTAAAAGGTGCGATCTGGCATCAAAATGAAAACCCTCAATTCTGGCTTGGGCAGATTCAATTGCCCCGGAAATAAGCTTTGCCTCAATCGGCTGATCTTCGGGAATCTTTAAAATTTCCATCAAAGATTTTATTCTATCTCCACCAAAAATCCTTAATAAATCATCTTCTAAAGAAACAAAAAATTGGCTAGATCCTGGATCTCCCTGTCTCCCTGCCCTTCCCCTCAATTGATCATCAATTCTTCTGGCTTCGTGCCTTTCCGTCCCAATTACATGCAGGCCCTCAAAGTCAATCACTTTTTTTGCCTCTTCAGGATCTTGAGGATTTCCTCCCAAAATTATATCTACACCCCTACCTGCCATATTGGTGGCAATGGTTACTGCTTTTAATTTTCCTGCCTGGGCGATAATCTGACCTTCTCTTTCGTGATGTTTGGCATTTAAAATTTGATGGGGAATTCCTTCTTTTTCTAATAATTTTCCCAGATATTCATTTTTTTCAACTGATCTTGTGCCGACTAAAACTGGCTGGCCTTTTTGATACCTCTCTTTAATTTCCCTGACTACTGCCTTAAATTTCCCTTTTTCGTTTTTATAGAATCGATCAACCAGACCTTTCCTTATCATTGGCTTATTGGTCGGAATGCAAATTACTTCTAATTTATAAACCTTATCAAATTCCTCAGCCGAAGTAACAGCCGTACCCGTCATTCCAGCCAATTTTTTGTAAAGACGGAAGAAATTTTGAAAAGTGACGGTAGCTAAAGTCATTGATTCGGGTTGAATCTGAACCCTCTCCTTTGCCTCAACTGCCTGATGTAAGCCTCCCGACCATCTCCTTCCCGGCATTAATCTTCCTGTAAATTCGTCAACAATAATAACTTTCCCATCTTTTACTATATAATCTTTATCTTTTTTAAATAGAGTTTGAGCTCTCAGGGCTTGTTCTAAATGATGTAAATATCTTATCCCCCGCTCGGTATAGATATTTTTCATCCCTAAAGTTTTTTCTATTTTTGAAATCCCTCCTTCAGTTAAGGTAACAACTCTCATTTTTTCATCAATTTCGTAATCTGATTTAGAATCTAATTTGGGAATTATTCTGGCGAACTCTCCATACCATTTTGAACTCTCTCTATCTGGAGCTGAAATAATCAAAGGAGTTCTGGCCTCATCAATTAAAAGAAAATCGATTTCATCTACAATTGCGAAATTGAACCCCCGCTGAACTTCATCTGGCAAATTATAGACCATGTTATCTCTTAAATAATCAAAGCCAAATTCATTATTTGTTCCATAGGTAATATCAGCCAAATAGGCCTCTTTCCTTAAGCAAGGTCTTAAGAAATCTCCAACTACTTTAAAACCTCCCAATCTATCCCTCATTTCCTCCTTTGCCTCCGGCGGTCTTTTATAATCCGGGTCATATAAAAAGGATTGCTCATGATTCAGGCATCCAACCGACAAACCCAATAGATGATAAATCTGTCCCATCCAGACAGTATCACGCCTGGCTAAATAGTCATTGACAGTTACTAAGTGACAGCCTTTTCCGGTTAGAGCATTTAAATATAAAGGCAAAGTGGCAGCTAAGGTTTTTCCTTCACCGGTTAGCATCTGGGCAATTTTCCCCTGGTGTAAAACTATCCCTCCCATTAACTGACAATCATAATGTCTTTGATGAAGAGTTCTTTTAGAAGCTTCCCTGACTAAGGTAAAGGCTTCGGGTAATAAATCATCAATACTCTGGCCTTTTTTTAACCTCTCTTTAAATTCAATGGTTTTTTCTTTTATTTTTTCATTAGAAAAACTCTCGAAATCTTTTTCGAGCTCATTTATTTTATCAACTAAGGGCTGAATTTTCCTTAGATATTTTTGGTTAGCGTCACCGAAAATTTTATTCAAAATTGACATATCTAAAATTATACAAAAAATTTAGCTTTTGTTAAAGAAAAAACCGCCACTTTGGCTGTTTTCAAAAATTAGAATAAGAAATAATTACTTTTCAATCTTTTCCTTTAAATGTTTTGGTAAAACTGTAGAAGAAAAATGAATTTCAGGAAACCAATATTGAAGATTAATTTTTAATTTTTTAAATCTTTTTTCCAACTTTTTTTTGGCAGCTAAGCTGTAATCTAAATTAAGTTTTGATGCTACTGTGAAACTATAATCTCCAGCTTGATAAGAAGGAATAACCGCTCGATGAACTTTAACATAGGGAAAAATCTTTCTCATTCTTTTATAAATAATTGCCACCAGTTTTGGCTGACAGGTTAAAGACCCACTTTGAATAGAAACTACTCCCTTTTCTTTCAGGGCTCTCTTAACATCTTTATAAAACTTCAAACTAATAAGGTCTTTAGCCGGACCTAAGGGATCTGAAAGATCAAGAATTATTAGGTCAAAAAAATTTTTATATTTTTTTATGAACTTTTTACCATTCCCAATAATAATCTCTGCTCTTTTGTCTTTAAATGCTTTCTTAGAAATCGAGGGGAGGTATTTTCTGCAATATTGAATTACTTTTTCATCAATCTCTACCATCCAGACTTTTTTTACCGGATGTTTCAAAACCTCTTCCAATGCCCCTCCGTCTCCTCCTCCAATAATTAAAACTTTTTGAGGATTAGGATGGTAAAACATCGGAATTTGACAAAGCATTTCATGATAAATAAATTCATCTTTTTCAGAAGTCTGCAAAATTCCATCCAGAACTAAAATTTTACCAAAACTAAAAGTGTCAAAAAACTCAATTTTTTGATAAGGAGATTTACCAGAATATAATCTTCTCTTTACTTTTATCCCAATCACAATCTCGGATTCATCAAAAGGTACTTCGTTTTCAAAAAACCATTGATTTTTTTTAAAAATCCAGAAATTTTTCTTCATGACACCAGTCCTCTTTTTATCTCCTGAACTTGAATTTTTTTTGGTTGAAATTTCTTTTTCAAATATTCAAGGGCTTTTGAGGGAAGAGCTCTTTTGCCACAAGTGAAAATATCTATTGCCACATAATTTATTTCCGGCCAGGTGTGCAAGGCGATATGGGACTCGGCCAATAAAACAACCCCAGTTATTCCCTGAGGTGAAAATTTATGGATTGTAACTCCCAAAGGAGTATTCTCAGATTTCTTTACCGCCTCAACTAAAATATTCTTAATCTCTTTTGGGTTTTCAATAATTTTTCCATTCCAAAATTCGGCAATCAAGTGAATGCCAGCGTAATTTAAATTTGTTTCTTTGGTCAGGATCCATTTCTTGGATCTCTTTGTTTTCTGGACCATACTTCCCTACAATCGCTTTACCCCACAGCTTTGTGGAGCGTTCCGCTCTTTTACCCCGTAGTGAGCTTGCCTGCCCCGTATAAAACTTGTTTTGCTCGGGGCTCTACTTCGGAGCTTAATTTAGATAGAAACGGAACTGTTTTAAAAGCTTCAGGCTTCTAAAACGATCTTGATAAAGTTTTTGTTAACTTTATCAAGAAAAAACAAAGAGAGAAAAAAGCGATTGCTGCGATTATCTAATAATTATTCTATTTTTTATTTTTTGGCATTAAAAAATTTTTTTGTAAAGTCTATCGCCTTTTTATCATTAAATAATTTACAAGAAAAAATATTAATGAAAGCCCCATTCCAGAGTTCAGAAAAATGACCGGAAATTAAGCTTGACTCTATCAATTGAACCAAAGAGAAACCTACAGTAAAATCTTTTCCAAAACCAAATCTTTCTATAATTGGTTTACCATACTTTTCAACTTTTATCAAATCACAAAGCCGATTTGAGTATTCCAAAATTTTTTTCTTAGAACGAATAATTTTTGGGTCGCAATCAAAAAGATCCAAAATCAATTCATTTCCATAAACTTTTGATTTTTGATTTTTGATTTTTGATTTTTTTATCATGTTCCTTCTTCTCTTATTCTTCCTTTTCTAAAAAATCTGGCTGAGGGAGAAATCTTTAATTCCTTTTTAAAAGCTCTTTGTTTTCTTTTATCTTGGGTTGTTATTTTTTCTTTGTATTGTTTTAGTTGTCGCTGTAATTCGTCTTTGACTTCGACTATTGCTAACTTTAAATCCTTTAAACGAGCAGTTGCCCTCAAACTTTTGCTAGGAAATCTCATCTGGCATTCTGCCCAAAAAAATGGTCCTTTTTGATGATGTAAAGTTTCTTTTCCAATCTCTACCCAGACCTCAACCCTTGGTTTTCCCTTTCCAAAGAAATGATTAAAATATTTTTCCTTTTGAAAAATTTTTGCAAATTTTTCAAGGGGACTGAATTTTTCTTGAATATAATTTTCGAGAGCCCGAGTCAATTCTACATTTTTAGTTTTTATGACGATTTTCATAAAAAAATGTTAATATCTGTAAATATTAACAAAATTATTTAAAAAAAACAAGACCCCGCCTCCTATATTTATTCATCGAGATATTTGATTTGAACTAAACTCTTTCTTGTCTTAGAAATTTTACAAGTTTCCTACAAGCTTAAGTGGCGGGGTAAGAAGGTTTTATCTCTTCTTTCTTTTTTTTCTCTTCTTTGCCTTCTTTTTCTTTTTTGCCCTCTTTCTTTTTCTTTTTACCATTTATGTGAGCAGATTATTTTAAAAAATTCTGAGCAAATATTCGACCGCTATTTGCAAAAATTTTTAAAAAACTTTTTCATTACTTTATTTTTTCACTTTAAGAAAGTTTGTCAAGTGTGAATAAGTAAAAATTTAAAAAATTTAAAAAATCTTACTTCAGGTACTGTATTTCCTCTTCCAATTTTATGCCAAATTTATTTTTGACTTTCTGTTTTATTAATTTTATCAATTTTATTACATCTTTTGCTTTTCCATTTCCTGAATTTACAATAAAATTGGCGTGTCTGTCAGAAATTTTAATATTTCCAATCGCTTTTCCTTTTAATCCACACTTTTCAATTAATTCTGCTGCAAAAAATTTTTTTGTATTTTTAAAAATAGAACCAACTGAAGAAAAATTCAAAGGTTGCGTTTCCTTCCGATACTCTAAGAATTCTTTCACCCTGTTTTTGATTTTTTCTTTATCCCCTTTTTTGAGTTGAAGTTCGGCTGAAAGGATTATCAAATTTTTCTTTTTTTTGAAAACACTATCCCGATAACTAAATTTACAATCTTTTAATTCGTAATTCTTGATTCTTGATTCAGCCACATCAAATACCTCAACCTCTTTAACAATATCTGCCATCGATCTTCCAAAGGCACCGCAGTTCCCAGATATCGCCCCACCAACTGTTCCCGGAATTCCTATTGCCCATTCTAGACCCGCTAAATTATTTTTAAAAGCAAAATTAACTAATTGACCCAAGAGTGCTCCCGCTTCAGTATAAATTCTTTGATTTTCGATTTTTGATTTTTGATTTTTGATTTTTATAACTAATCCTTTGTATCCCTCATCCGAAACCAAAATATTGCTTCCTTCCCCTAAAATAAAAAATGGCAAGTTATATTTTTTGGCCGCTGAAACTGCCGAGATTATTTCTTTTTTTGTTTTTGCCACAAAAAAATATTTGGCCTTACCACCAATTTTAAAAGTTGTGTAATTTTTCAACAAAACATTTCTTTTAACTCCAGGGGGTAATTTCTTAAAGTCCATTATTTTATTTTAGCAAAAACTGTGTTAAAATGTAATTGGCCGGGAGGATAGCACTCACTAAAGACTTAGAATAGGAGTCAACTCTCCCGGCCTTTTTTATTCCCAAAAGCAAAAGACCTCGCTCGAGTGAGGTCCTTCGCCGACTTTAGAATGGAACCCTTTCGGGTTGCACTCACTATTTAATATTAGCAGATTTCAAAAACCTTGTCAAGATTTTCTTTAGAAACGTTTAAATTAAAAAGCTTTAGCCGGAAGAAGATTCTTCATTAGAATTTCAGTTACTCTTTTCTTGCCTATCTTTTCACTTGCTCCAATTATCTCCAAATATAATGGATTATTTTTTTATCCAAATCTAAATTTATCTCTGGGGCAGTCTCCAGAGTCTTAGCAACTTAGCTCTTGTTGTACTTCCAACAAAGCCAGTCCCCTTCTCTAATTCCCAAGGAGTCATGTTTTTAAGTTTTATACTTTGCTTTTCTCCCACCACTCCTGGAAAAAGCCCAAAATATTCCAATAAAAACTCCCAAAACAGCAGCTATTATTATATTTAACAAAGGTTTTGGTCTAACTGGATTTTCTGAAATAGTAGGTTCTCTTATTACTTGGGTGGGCTGAAGCGCTTCCTTTTTTCTTTGAAGATTATTTATTTCCAGCTGAAGAATTGCTGTTTCTTGACCTTTTGAAATAAAAAAATCAATTTTTTCTTGCAATTCCTCGATTTCTTTTTCTAAGAGATTCTTTTGGGAGTTAATTTTGTTGTTATGTTCAGCTAAAATTAATTCATTTATATTCTCCAGGATCTTTTTAGTTTTTTGGGGTTCTTTTGAAATTGCTTCAATTTTTATTAGATTTGTATCGGTTGGATTGCTAATTTTTATTCCTGGGAACCAGCCATAAATACCATTATTAATTTTCTCCACCAACTGTTCAGGTGGTTCTACTACCTCAAAAGGAGCTTCTGTCACCTGTCCTATTATCCTTCCTATTTCTAAAGAAGTATCAATTTTATAAAATTTTGGCGAAAACCAACTAAAAACTCCAGCTACTATTACTGCTGCTAAAAACACAGCCAAAATCAACCATTTCCTTTTAAGTATCACTTTAACATAGTCCATTAAATCAATTTCCTCATATTCGGTTTGAATTTTTTCTTCTTGATTCATATTACTTTTACTTTACTAATTTTTAAAGTAGCGTCAAGCTATAAAAT
>JAHCRF010000012.1 GCA_020148055.1 Patescibacteria group bacterium
GCTTTAGCTGAATTTTTATTCAATGATGAAAATGCCTTGGTTAGATTAGATATGTCAGAATATATGGAAAAGCATACTGTTTCTAAAATGATAGGTTCTCCTCCTGGTTATATTGGTTATGAAGAAGGAGGACAATTGACTGAGAAAATTCGAAGAAGACCTTATTCAGTAATTTTACTTGATGAGATTGAGAAAGCCCATCCTGAAGTCTTCAATATTTTACTTCAGATTTTAGAAGATGGTAGATTAACCGATGCTAAAGGGAGGGTAGCTTCCTTCAAAAATGCCATCTTGATTATGACCTCAAATGTTGGTTCTGAACATATTGTCAAAATGGGAACGGTAGGATTTTTACCAGAGGGGGATAAAACTAAACGAGAATCTTTGAAAGAAAAGGTACTTGAAGCTTTAAAAGATCATTTCCGCCCCGAATTTTTGAATCGAATTGACGAAATTATTATTTTCAATTATCTTGGTAAACCAGAGATTAAAAAAATTGTTGAGTTAGAATTGAAAAAGGTTAAGGAGAGATTAAAAAATAAAAAAATTAAAATTGAGGTTAGCCCTTTGGCTAAAGGACTTTTGGCTGAGAAGGGTTTTGATCCAAGTTTGGGAGCCAGACCTTTAAAAAGAATAATTCAAAAATTAATTTTAGATCCCCTTTCCCTTAAAATCGTTTCAGGTGAAATTAGAGAAGGGGAGCGGGTTATCGTTGATCTTACAGAAGGTAAAATTGTTTTCAAAACCCATAAACGTTTAATTAAAGCTATCAAAGAGAGGCCCACTGTCCGTACACAGGAAAAAGTTTCGGTCAAATAATTACTGTTCAAAACCCGACGTTGAACACTCGTTGAACATTTGTATGACAAAGACTATTTTTAAAATTATTGCTGTTTTTATAATCGGAACGGTGGGCGGAATTTTTGCTGACCAAATTTTGTGGCCCTATTTTATTGAAAGGCCACTTTTTTATCAATATCGGCTTGAGCAGTCGCCAATTTACGTTACCGAAAGAAAAGAAATTATTATTCAGGAAAATGTTGCTTTAATCAATGCTGTTGAAAAAGTTGAAAAAGTGGTAGTGGGAATAAGATCAAAAACAAAGACTGGAAGAATATTGGAAGGGTCGGGCTTAATTGTTACTTCTGACGGTTTGATTGTTACCTTAGCTGATTTAGTTCCTCCGGATTGGGAGATAAATTTATTTTTCGATGGGGAAGAAATGATTCCAAAGGTTCTGCAAAGAAAAAATGATTTAGCTTTATTAAAAATCGAGGAGACAAATTTACCAACTGTAGGTTTTACTGATTTTGAAAAAATAAAATTGGGAGAAAGGGTTTTTCTGCTAGGGGTAATTTTTGAAGATAACATTCAAAAAAAGGCGGTTAATGAAGGAATAATCAAGACATTTGATGAAGACTCTATTCTAACTAATATTTTTGAAAAAAAGATTCTTGAGGGAAGTCCTTTGTTTAATATCGAAGGTCAAGTAGTAGGGTTAAACCAAATTGACAAAGAGGGAAAAGTTATAGCCATTTCAATCAAAAAAATCAGAGAATTCATCGGATTTTAAAATTTTAGGTTCGAGTCCTGCCACCGGAGCCGCTGCCCGAGAGTTTAGGGGCCCGCGTTTGGCGTGGGAGGGTGGTGGGTGGGTTGTAGTCTCGGGCTTTTGCTTTTGTTTTTGGTTTGGTAAAATAAAATAATGGCTAAAGTTATTAAAAATGCCTTAGCTAATTTTCTGGTGATTTGCCTTATCTTTTTAATGGTGGTAGGCTGGATTTTCTCTGGCTGGCCGCAGATTTGGCAAAATCCACCATTTCCGCCGGAAATTCAAGAAGCGAAAGCGGCGAGTGAAGGTCCTAACAGTCCAACAAGTGGTAGCAACTCTGGTGATTGGACAAACCCAGACAATGCTATATCTGATGGTAGTGGTGCAGCTGTTACAACTGCTAAAAACACAGAACATACTTGGTGGGGTTTTGGTTTTAGCATACCAAATGACAACACTATTATTGATGGAATAGAAGTAATATGTGATGCCTGGACAGGTACAGATGGGCCCGATAACGCCGAAATTTATTTAAGCTGGGATGGTTCATCCTGGACAGCTGCAAAGACCCAAATATGGCCCTCTCCTAGTGAAGATACGATTACTTCAGGGAGTTCAACAGACACCTGGGGTAGGGCATGGTCAACCACTGAAATAAATTCTGATAATTTTAGGGTAAAAGTTAAATCAATTGCATCTGGAAAAGCAGCGGATGATTGGGACCTTGATTGGATAAGGATAAAAGTTTATTATACAGAGATAACTCTTTCTATTACTGCTCCCGCGAACGTTCAGATGCCTGATTATACTTTAGGAGGAGCGGGACATAGTACGAGAAATTTCGAGGATGTTTCAGCTTTAGTTCAGGTTGATGCCAGTGTCGGCTTCACAGTTACTGTTTCTTCTACTGCCCTTACTAGCGCTAATAACAATATTCCCGCTTCTGACGTTAAATTGAAAACTGATGGGACTGTGAGTACTAATCCAACTAGAATCATTAATTGTACCGGTTTCACCCCTACTGAGCCAACCGCCGACGAGTATGCCTTAGATACTGCTAAAAATGTTGTTACTGCTACTCTGGGCACTGGTGGCACTTGCGATATTTATCCCACTATCCGAGTTTACATTGATAATTTCAACATCTATATTGAACAAGTTAGCGGTACCTTAACTTTTACTGTTACCAGTTCTTAACTCCGTTTTTTTGAGATAATCTAAACTAAAACCCACTAAGGTTGGACTAAGTGGGTTTTTAAATTAAATAATTTTCAATTTCGTCTATTTTTTCTTTTTCGGGATAAACAGGATTTCTCCTTTTTTTAAGGTATAGGGTGGCTTGAGATTATTAATCCTGGCAAGTTTTTTCCAACCAACATTAAATTTATCAGCAATTTCAGTTAGAGTCGTCTTTCTAGTTATTTTGTAGGGCGTCATATTTAATTTTGATTTCGCATAATACAATCGCCAGAAGAGTTTTCCAAAAACGAAAACAATTATTAAGAGAATTAGAATAAAGAGAATAGTCCAAGGAATAATCAAGAATGATTTTTTAGCAGTTACTGATTGGTCATCTCCATACAAGATAGTAATATTCGCTGTTAGCCAACCGAATGAGGAGGGATTAGTCCATTTAACCGGGACAGTGGTAGTCTGATTCAGGGCAGAAGTGCCAAGAGAGATATTATCTAAAGTAGCCACCCAACCGCCGAAAATATCGGTAATTTCAATTTCCGCCATTGGCATAAGATGAACATTGCCTTCATTTTTAAGTTCTAAGGTAATAAATCCTTCTTTATTTAGACCAAGAGCAGTTTTAATTTTTTCTGCGGTAGTCGCCTTCGGGGTTAATTTCTTGTTTTTAACTTCCCAAGTAACATTAGAAATTTGGAGATTCTTTACAATTTCACCGGACACAGTATTCCAGACTCTTATTCCTACCCTTGTTTTTATCGAAAGTCCTGGTTGCCCCGAAGGTTTAAGTTCGCCTTTTTCGGCGATAACTGCTCCAAGATGGTCTCCTACCGAGGCATTTTCAGGAATAGTAAGAGTAAAAGGAATTATACGTGTTTCTTCTGGAGCTAGTGTTACTTCTGAGACACTAA
>JAHCRF010000006.1 GCA_020148055.1 Patescibacteria group bacterium
AATTATTTTTCCAAAAAACGTCTCCGAAGCCTTTAAAAATATGATGTATGATAAAGATAAGAGTTATGAGGCGAAGAAAAAACATTCGTTTCGGATAATATCAGAGATGAAAAAATCTTTGGCACAAATCGATAAAGAAATAGAAGAAGAATTAAGATAACCAAAATTTAGGCCGGAGTTGAGAAAAAGAATATAATAAAAGAGAATTCATTTTAGTTTGAAGAAAAAGTGATTTCTAGTCCCCCAAAGAATATTATGAGATTTAATCGAATTAATGTCGCATAAGGTATAAAACAGATCAAACAGGAAAGAGGACACGATTACCATTTAATGTCGCAAAATACACCTTGCAAGACAAAGAAAACCGTTAGGGTAGGGAACTAACGGTTTTTTATTTTATCGCTTAAATGGCGATTTTTTGGTCCTCCTACGCTCTTGCGAGCTTCGGACGGACGCGGTAGAATTGAAATATGAAAATCAAAGAAATTAAGGCAAAATCCATTATAACTAAGTCAGGATTGCCAGATTCAGATTTTGTAATAAATCCATATGTTGGCTGTATGCACGGTTGTATTTATTGTTATGCCCGATTTATGAAAAGATTCACAAATCATAAAGAACCGTGGGGTAAGTTCTTGGATATAAAAATAAATGCCTCGGATTTAATCCCAGAAAAGACTGAAAAATACAAAAATAAATCAATTACTATCGCTTCTGTAACCGACGCTTACCAGCCAATGGAAAGGAAATATAAATTGATGAGAGGAATTTTAACAAATTTAATTCCTCTTCAACCCGATTTATGCATTATGACAAAGTCAGATTTGATTGTTAGAGATATTGATTTGTTGAAGAATTTCAAGAAATGTATGGCTGGCGTCTCCCTAGCTCTGTTAGATGAGCATATTAGAAAAGAAGTAGAACCTTTTGCTTCTCCTATCGATAAGAGAATAAATGCCGTGAAAGAGTTGCAAAAAGCTGGAATTAGAACATTTATTTTTGTCTCGCCAATGCTGCCTGAGTTTACTGATTGGGAAGGAATAATTAATAAAACCAAAGATTTTGTAAACGAATTCTGGTTTGAGAATCTTAATATTAGAGCAACGAATTGGCCACACATAAAAAGATGGCTGGAGACTAAACATCCTGATTTATTGGAAAAATACGAAAGAATTTATTTTACCAAAAGTGATTATTGGAATAAGATTGAACAAGAAATAAAATCATTCTGCATAAGTAAAAAGCTTAATTTTAGCGTATATTTTCATCATCAGAAAAGTTATTCTTAGAAAAACATTGACTTTTTGTTGAATATTCTATATAATTTAGTCAGGTCTTAATAATGGGAGGAGCTCAAAAAAGAAAAAAGAGATTTCAAAAGGTAAAGGTTGTAGCTTTTAATATTATTGAAAAAGACGATCAATTCCTTTTAGTTCAAGAGAAAAAAGCTAAAGTCCGAGGGAAATGGAATCTTCCTGCGGGAAGATTAAAACCAGACGAAGGTATCATCGCTTGCGCGAAGAGAGAAGGAGAAGAAGAGACAGGGTTCGAATTAAAGCCCTTATATTTAGTAATGGTCGCCCAACGCCGCAGCCACAATCTATTTGGATTCTTTTTTAAATCAAAAATCATTGGAGGTAAACTAAGAATTCCAGAAACTCTCTTTGATGTTAAATGGTTTTCTCTTGAAGAAATCAGAGAAATGGCTAAAAGAGGATTAATGAGGAATCCTCATATCGTGAGAGCCATTGAAGATTACAAAGCAGGAAAGGAAATTCCGTTAGATTCTATCGCCATTGAGGACTAATTTTAAACTCATCTCTCCATCCAAACAGAGGCTAAAATCTAAATACGCCTCTTTTTTTATCGCCCTTCAGGCGATTTTTTGGTAGAATAAATGATAGATTATATGGAGTTGATAATACGCGGCATCGCAATTTTTTTAATTTTGGTAATACTAATAATTGGAATTTTTTTTATTTTCTTTCAAAAAGAGAGTGAGAAAGAATTTTTTCCTGATACTACTACTGAAACTTCCTCTACCACTGCCATCGATATCGAATCTCAAAAATCCATCTTTCAGCCACCGGAAATAGTAAAAGCTGTTTATTTAACGAGTTGGTCAGCTGCCACTGAGAGTCGGGTTGAAGAAGTAATTGAAATAGCAAAAACTACCGAAATTAATGCCGTAGTGGTAGATATTAAAGATTGGTCAGGTTTTATTCCCTATAACACCGATGTTCCAGAAGCCACTGAGTATGGTGTTGAAAGAATATTAATTCCAGACATTGAGGCATTTTTGGAGAGATTTCATAAAGAAGAAATTTATGTCGTTGCCAGAATTACTGTTTTTCAGGATCCTCTCTTAGCTCAAGCAAGACCTGATTTGGCAATTCATAGCAAATCGGAAAAATCTTCTTTATGGCTTGATAATGTGGGGTTGGCCTGGATTGATCCGGCGGCAAAAGAGGCCTGGGATTATAATATTGCTATTGCCAAAGATGCTTTAAAACACGGTTTTGATGAGGTGAATTTTGATTATACTCGATTTCCTTCGGATGGTGATTTACAAGATATGAGTTTTCCTCTTTGGGATAAAACCACTCCAAGAAACTTGATTATTAAGGAGTTTTATAAATATCTTCGAGAAAAACTTCCTCAAGATACTCTTTCAATTGACCTTTTTGGACTTTCAACTGTTAATTTTGATCTGGGCATAGGTCAGATTATTGAAGATGCTTACCAATACTTTGATTTTGTCTGTCCAATGGTTTATCCTTCTCATTATGCTGGGGGATTTTTAGGGTATCAAAATCCTGCTGAATATCCTTATGAAGTAGTAAAATATTCAATGGAAAATGCTTTAAAGAAATTAAATCTTCTTAACCAACTTCACCCAACAAAAGCCAGATTGCGACCCTGGCTTCAGGATTTTGATTTAGGAGCTACTTATGATGAAAAGGAGGTTCGATCAGAGATTGATGCTGTATCTAAGGCACTCGGAGAAAATTTTTCGGGTTTTATGTTGTGGAGCTCAGAAAATATTTATACAAAAGAGGCTCTTTTGCCAGCAAATTGAAA
This sequence comes from Patescibacteria group bacterium, assembly GCA_020148055.1. Lineage (GTDB taxonomy): Bacteria > Patescibacteriota > Minisyncoccia > Minisyncoccales > JAHCRE01 > JAHCRF01. Next base: position 3,082 of record JAHCRF010000006.1, read on the forward strand.
ATAAAATGAATTAGTAAAAAAATAAGGACAGTTCTTGCCCTAGCTAAAATCCGGAAAATCGCCAAAATGGCGATTTTTTGGTAGAATGAAAATATGAAGAAGACAATTTATATAATTTTATTCACATTTTTGGGTATTCTCCTTCAGTTTTTAATCCATGGCTTAGTTGAAACTTGGTATATTGGTCTTTTAATTAGTGATTTTCCGAAATACAGTCTTGGTCTTTCATGGCCTCAATGGTTTATAATCCATCATATAGGTACTGTTGTTCTTTTTATTGCCGGAGCCTTATTCGGATTTTGGCAGGGAAAATTTTGGTGGCGCAGAATTTACGAGAAAAAATAACACAAAAAGCCCATCGCTGGGCAATTTTTATTTTTCGCCTCAGCGGCGATTTTTTGGTAGAATAATAAGAAGCAAATAGCATTAATTTTAAAAATAAATCTATGAAAAAATCTATATTTTTAATTATCGGATTTATAATCATTTATTCTTTATTCATTACTCAGATAAAAATTACAATTAAAGAATATTCTGAGATTATTGTAGCTGCTGTTTTTCTCTTTGCCTTTTTCTCTGGTTTTTTTATTGTTAGGCAGGGCGATCGTTATTCCAGAATATTAGAAATAATTTCAACTACCGATGGGGCATTTTCCTTTCTTTACAGAATCTCAGGCTTGATACCAAGAATCCAAGACGAAGTAAGAGAGATTATAAGAGAACATTATCGAAAAATAGAGGAAAGCAATAATTGGGCCTATCACGTTCTTAATCCTTCAGTCACAATCACGAGGCTAACAAGAATCTTTGGAAAAGTAAGTGAACAAGAGGCATCCTCTCCACAAGTTTCAGCTGCTTATACGAACATTTGGGGTGCTTTACAAGAACTTCAAAATCTTAGAAAAAGAACAATAGTTTTTTATAATCAAAAATTATTGCCCTTTCAATGGATGCTAATTTATATTTTGGGAGGACTTTTAATTTTTTCCCTGAATTTTATTCCTGGCACCTCCATTTTAGTCAGTATATTAAAAATCATTTTCGGTGTTGCTGTTTTCTTAGCCGTAATTTTGCTTAAACAATTAGATGAATTGGCAATTTTTGGGAAAGATTTTGCTAAGAACACAGCTTATGATATTTTTAGAATTCTTGACGAAAAAGATGTTGAAGAAATTCAAAAAATTTCACAGAGATAAAGAATGTAATCTTGGTGAATGCTAGTTAATATTGTGCGACATTTAATTGGTGAGGGAGAACCGTTAGGGTAGGGAACTAACGGTTTTTTTTATTTTACTCAGCACGCTATTGATAAATTAAAAAGTGTGTTATAATATAGATGTAAAATGGAATAGTTCTTTAAAAATATTCATGGGAAGGTGAAGAAATTGGGAAAAGAAGAAAACATAATCATAATCTTGGACAAAATAAAGCACGAGAAAGAAGCATCCTACGAAGCTATCGGGGTAAAAAAGGAGGATATTGCTGATTGCGTTAAACAAATATTTGCTCAACACAATAACTTTAGAGATCTCTTGAAATACCTAGGACTGAGCGAACCTGAGGTGAGTCAGGCATTAAAAGAAACATTAACTACTAATAAATCCAAATTAAGATTGTCAAGAGCCATAGTAAGACTATGGACAAAGAAAAATAAAAAGGCAATAACCCTCAGGGAATACGTCGCCACAGAAATACTAATGTGGGGGATGATTACTGAGTTCGAAGAGAGATTAGCTGGACTCAAAAGGGAATTAACATTAACAGGGGAGAAAATAAAGGTAACCCTAATAGAAGTGGTTCCAAGAGAGCTAATTCTAAGAGAAGAAGTGATTCCAAGAGCTTTAAGGAGATTTGATTAATAACACTTTTTCTTCCCCTCTTTTTTCGAGTTCATAATTACTTGTGAGCTGGAAAAAGGAGAAAGTTCAATAGGTATTATCCAATATACCTATTTTTTAATATATAAACTCTGTAGGGGAGTAGTGTTTTTCCACTTGACAGAGGTTTTTGAACCCCTTATTATTAAGGTAGACAAGGTCGCACAATGTTGGTAAAGCGACTTATCTGATATAAGCTCGCTTTACCTAGTGCAGATTTTGCGGACACTCCCCCGAGTGTCGCAAGAATCTGCTCTTATATTTTTATGAAAAAATCAGAGAAACCAATTATAAAACATATCCCCGACTTTTTAGATTATTGTGAAATAGAAAAAGGATTATCAAATAATACTCAAAAGAATTATAAGCGTTATCTTGGAAAATTTGTTTTTTGGCTAAAAAAGACAAATAAAGAAGATCTCAAACCTCATGAACTAACTGCGGATGACATCTGGCAATATCGCTTATATTTATCCCGATTTCACACTTATAAAGGCAAACCTTTAAAGAAAATCACTCAGAACTACTATTTAATCGCTCTAAGGGCTCTTTTAAGCTATTTTACAGCCAAAGATATAGTTTCACTCCCAGCTGACAAAATAAAACTTCCAAAAGACGCTAAAAAAGGAAAAACTGTTAAATTCCTTGATTTAGAGCAGATTGAGAAGCTTTTGCTAGCTCCTAAGACTAAAACTAAAATTGGCTTAAGAGACAGGGTAATTTTGGAGACATTCTTCTCAACCGGCTTAAGAATAGCCGAACTTGTCGCCCTTAATAAAGAACAATTCGCTAACGTAAAAGATAAAAAAGATTTGGAGCTTTCAATTATTGGCAAAGGAGATGCTCCTCGAACAGTCTATTTTTCAGCAAGGGCTTTATCTTGGGTCAAAAAATATTTAGAAACCCGGAAAGATAAATCAAGAGCTCTATTTATCCATTATCGGTCTAGAAAAGGCGTAGAGAACCGTCTAACAGCTCGTTCTATAGAAAGAATCGTTAAAAAATATGCAATATTAGCCGGCGTGCCGATTTTTACAACTCCCCATATCATCCGCCATTCTTATGCCACCGATTTATTAACTCAAGGAGTTGATTTAAGAACGATCCAGGAATTCCTCGGCCACCGAAGTATTACCAGCACCCAAGTTTACACTCATGTTACAAGTAAAAGATTGCGCGAAGTCCATCGCAAATTTCACAGCGGCAGAAAATTAAAAGAATAAAAAATAAAAAAGATAGGCACACGTTTATCAAGAGGTGTGCCCTTTGTAATGATGACTGAGTTTATTAAGGTGCTATATAAATAATGAGCTATATCCTCATCTATAAAAAAGATGGGACGAGAGTTTCTTTGGGATGGTCGTGCCGTATCGGCTCCCCTTTCTCCTTTCTCTCTCCGACGAGGGAATTCTTTTCTTTCTACCTCCGGCGAGGTAATTTGGGGTCGGTTTCCCAAAGAAACTCCCGTATTTGTAGTATCCTCCTTTCTAAGACCCTTGTCAAGTCAAGAAATCCACAGGAGAAAAACCCAAAACAAAAAACCGTTAGTTCTATCCTCTGCCTCGCCGGCAGATGGGTCCAACGGCTTCTTTTATTCTCCCTTAAATGTCGCACAATATTAATTGGGGTCGAAATAAAAACTGCTCGGTGATGGGCTTTTTGTTTGGTTAACTAACCTATTCTCGTTGGCGACGGACTAAAGTGTAGGTACCCTCTCCACGATTATAAGTTAAGGTCCAGTCACGATCGTAATCATCCTCAAATTCTGCTGTGCCCTGCAGGCGTGCCGCATCAAAGAGTGTCTTTGCCTCTCTGTATTGTAAATCATCACGGAGATAGCGCACTCCTTCTCTTAGTTCTTCCTCAAATTTCAGCAAAAATCCATGAATTTTTTCTTTTTTAGTGGCCATATTGATTCTATTCTCTTCTATTTGGAGTCCATAAATTATCCCACCAACTGCTCGGCTTTTGCCTTTTAACTTCTTTGGCAATTTCTTTTGCCAATTTTGTAAACATTTGTTTTTCCTGCTGGCTTTTTTTGCCTGGACCTTTCTTATGAGTTCCTTTTAGCCAATCTACAGCTTCTTTATTTCCCTGCAATTCGTATTCTCTTAGAAGAAAAATTTCATCAAGCATGTCGGCGTCTTTGGCAATTTTTGCCTCTAAAGTTTTCCTTTCTTGATATTCTTTAGAAAGTTTTAATAATTCTTTAGAGTGAGGAAGATTTTTAAGCTGCCCCTCTCTAATTTCATCCTCAAAAACCTTTATATATCTTTTGTGAACCCAGTTTTGGTCTCCAGCTCTTGATTCTTCAATGTCGTGCAAGAGGCACATTTTTACTACTTTATCAGCGTTGGCTTTTAACTCCCTGGCTAAAAAATATCCAATAAAAGCTGTTCTAAAAGAATGGGCGGAAATATTGTCAGTTGGATCATGAGAAAGAAGGGTTTGCTGATGCATCCTCAAGATCCTTCTTAAAGTTCCAATTTCATAAAAAAATGAGACTAAATTTTTAACTTGTTTTTGGTTCACGATGAAGATCTATCGACTTCGTAAGCCAGCAGATCAACTTTTTTTATTGAATTGAAGAAGCAATAAAAGAAATTATAAGAAATGCGATTATGGACCAAACAAAAAATTTCAAACCTTCACGTTCAGCACCGGTAAAATATTCAATCAAACTAACCAAGAAAACAATTATGAATACTATAATGAAAGTTGTATATAAACTATCCATTGAGACTTGGCAATTATCTTCTATTTTTTCCTTTTCAACTCTTCGATATCATGTTTTAAACTTCTGATATCACTACTTAAAGTTCCAATAAGCTCTTTTAAGTCGTAAAGCATATTTCGAATTCTTTCCACCTCCTTTTTTATTTCAGAAACTTGATTTCGAATTTCCTCTGTCATATGTTTTTAAATTTTTTAAAAAATTAAGATTTTAGGTATTTTTTTATTTTCTTGCCCCCAAATCTTCTTTCTCGCCGAGCATATTCCTCAAGAGCTCTATCTAAATCTTTTTTAGCAAAATCTGGCCAAAGTTTTTTAGAAAAATAAAGCTCAGAATAGGCTGACTGCCAAAGTACAAAATTAGACAATCTTTTTTCTCCTCCGGCCCGAATAACCAAATCAGGAGCTGGAAGACCGGCAGTTGTAAGATATTTTCCTATTAGTTTTTCATTAATTCTTTTGATTGGAATTCTTTTCTTAATAATTTTTTTCATAGCTTGGATAATATCCCATCTACCACCATAACTCACAGCCAAATTTAATTGGAGTTTTTTATTATTTTTGGTTAAATTTTCTACTTTTTCAATCACCTTCTGTAAAGATTTTGATAATCTCTTTTTTTGACCAATTATCTTTATTTTTACCCCCTCTTTATGGAGTCCCTCCATATCCTTTTTGTTTGATAAGCCCTTTTCGAAAAATTTCATTAAAAAATTAACCTCAGCTTTTGATCTTTTCCAATTTTCGGTTGAAAAGCCAAAGGTAGTTAAAATTTTTATTCCCCGCTCTTTGCACCATCTGGCAAATTTCTTCAAATTTTTATAACCATACCAATGTCCTTTAAAAACTGGAAAACCTTTCTTCCGAGCCCAACGCCGATTACCATCGGGGAATAAAACTAAATGATGTGGAACTTTCTTAAATTTTTTCTTTTTTTTCATATTGAACTACAAAACTCATCTCTTCAATAATGATTGGTTCTTTTTCTTGCTGCCTGGCAACAATGTAGCCTGCAGCGAAAGAAAGTAAAGAAATTAAGACAACTCCAACAACTAATATTATATCACTTTGGTGCTCTTTGACAAACTTGATAAATTTTGCTAACATAATTTTATCATGGCGAAAACTAAAGCAAAAGCTGCTACTAGACTGGGAAGGGATTCACAACCTAAATATTTAGGGGTTAAAATTTTTGAAGGGCAGAAAGTTAAATCGGGAATGATAATTATTCGGCAAAGAGGAACTAAATTCCTTCCTGGAAGAAATGTCAGAAGAGGAAAAGATGATACCCTTTATGCTGTGAAAGAAGGGGTAGTTAAATTTGGAACAAAAGGAAAGATAAGATTTGACCGCTCTCGTAAAAGAGCTAAGGTTGTTTATGTGGAATAAATAATCAACGAATTTACAAATCAGTACGAATTTACGAATTCGTATATTCGTAAGGGATTCGTTATTCGTTGATTATTTTTTTTCTTCGATTATAATTACTTTTATTTCAGCTTCTAAGTTATGCTCAAAATGAATTTTAACTGGGAATTCGCCAAGTTCTTTAATTGGCTCTAATAAATCCATTTGAGTTTTTTTAATTTCAAAACCTCGTTCTTTTAATTTCTCTAAAATTTTTTGAGAAGTTATTGATTCAAAAAGTTGCTCTTTTTCTCCAATCTTAACCGGGATCACTAGTTCTAATCCATCAATACTCGAGGCAAAATCCTGGATCTTCTTTAATTCCTCTTCATCCTTTCTTGCCCTAATCTCCTTCTGGTTCTCAAGCCATTTCAAAGCCTTCTTAGTTGCTGGTTTTGCCAAACCTTTGGGAATCAAAAAATTCCTAGCAAAGCCTGCTTTCACTTCTTTAACTTCGTATTTTTTCCCAATTTTATCTATATCTTGTAGGAGAATAACACGCATAACTATGTATTAAAATCTTAATTTATTATAGCATTTTTACTACAAATTTTTAATCACCTCTATCGCTTTATCTAACTGCGGGTCTCTATCCTCTTCATAATCTTCTTCGGTCATTTCTACTTTAATATCAGGTTCAAGTCCCTTATCGGTAATGAGTTCTCCTTTTGGAGTTAACCATTTAGCGATAGTAATTTTTAAACTGGAACCCCCTCTTAATTCATCTAATTCTTGAATAGAACCTTTACCAAAAGAGGTCTCGCCAATTATTAATATCTGCCTATCATCTCTTAAGGCGCCAGCTAAAATTTCCGATGCCGAGGCAGATCCCTGATTTATTAAAATGACCATTGGGTAGTCTAAAAATTTTTCATTTCCGTGAGCTTTATATTCTTTTTTCTCTTTTCCTGGACCAAAATCCTCAATTACTACTATGTCCCCTCTTTTCAAAAACCAGCCGGAAATCTCTTGAGCAACTTCTAAGTAACCGCCGGGATTATTTCTTAAATCCAAAATTATTTTTTTGCTGGGACTTGCCAAAATTTCAATTGCCATCTTTTTAAAATCGCTATCGGTTTTCTCAAAAAATTGATAAATTTTTAAATAGGCAATATCCTGTTCGGTTAGTTCCCATTTTAAAGAGGGAATTTTAATTACTGAGCGGATAATTTTAATTTCTCTTGATTCTCCCCAACCTTCTCGGAAAATGGTTAAAATAACCTCTGTTCCTTTCGGTCCTCTGATTAAACTAACTGCCTTTTCAATCGTTAAATCAGCGGTGATAGTATCATCAATTTTTAAAATTTTATCACCGGAGCGAAGCCCTGCTCTTTCAGCTGGTGTTCCTTCCAAGGGGGCAATAATTAAAAGTTGGCTCTTTTTTATCCCAATTTCTGCCCCAATTCCTTCAAAAATTCCCTTTGCTTCTTCAATAAATTCTTCTGTTTCTTCAGGATTGAAAAAAATAGTATAAGGATCTTCTAAAGATTTAATCATTCCAGAAATGGCTCCCTCAATCATTTTTTGGATGTCAAGATTTTGGGGCTCATAAAATTTTTCTTCCAAAATGTTCCAGACCTCCCAGAAAAGAGAAAAATCAATCTCCTCAGGTGGACAAATTTGACAAGTAACCTGCAATTCCCCAAATAAAAAACCAGTGCCAAAACTTATACCAATTAAAAGTACTCCCAAAACAACAAAAATTATTTTTTTCTTTATAGATACAGCCATTAATATTTTATAGCAAATTTAGACAAAAAGTCCATTTAATCGCTTCCTAATTACGAAGTAATCAAGGTTTTTACCAAAGTCAAGGTTCTTGTTTCAACATCTTGATCACTTTCTATAAATTGATTTCATCAGTTTTAAACAAAAAACTGAGCCGACTAGTTTGAGATTTAGCTCAGATCTTTATTTATACCCCCGGAAAGACCCTGGTTTTGCGCTCAGATTACTTTGGTCTTTTAGCTAAAAATTTATTTTTTATTATATTATTTATCTTTTGGGGCAAATTTTTGCCGCCAATTTTATAAATCACATTTTTTCTCTCCACTATGATTGGCCATTTCTTTTTTAAAGCCACTTGATATAACTCCATGTTGGGATTAAATGCAATAGGATATTCAACTAATTCCAAAAATGGAATATCAGTTTCAGTATCACCAACTCCAATGGAGCCTTTAAGACTGAAACCTCCTTTGTTAACAGCTCGCGTAAGAATTTTTTCCTTATCGCTAATTAGTTTCTCGTAGAGAATCTGGCCGGTAAATCGCCCATTTTTATCGGTTGCAAATATACAACCATACACTTTATCAAAATTGAACTCATCACCAAATGGCTTTACTATTCTTCTCGGCGATCCGGAAATTGCTAATAAGTAATAGGTTTTCTTAAGTTTTAAAATTAGTTCCCGTGTAAAACGATAAACACTATTTTTGTGAAAGGCCATAACTTTCCTTGCCGCTTCCCAAACTTTTTCTTCTTTAACTCCCTTAATAAATTTTTCATAAGCTAAAACAAATTTCTTACGATAATCTTCATAGGAGCCTTTTCTATTAAGCCAAGCGTGGTATTCTTTTTCATAAATTTTTTTGGCTCGGGCAGGAAAAATTCCTTCTATAATTAAGGCGTCAAGAAGCTCCATCATAAGACTGGACCGAAAAACCGTTCCATCAATATCAAAAACGGCTATTTTCTTTTTGTTAGGGTTATTTTTTGTACTCATTTATGGTTTAATGTGCCCCCGACGCGAGTTGAACACGTAACCGTCTCCTTAAAAGGGAGCTGCTCTACCAGGTTGAGCTACGGGGGCATCCCATATCATCCTATTTTATCATATCTTAAAATAAAATCAACTGGTGGATAACACCGTACCAATTGATTTTAATAAAAGCGTTTAAATTTATATTCCTTCTTTCCTTAATCTCTCTAAAAGTTCTTTTTGTTTTTTTGTTAATTTCTTTGGTGTCTTAAGAATTAACTCCACGTATAGATTTCCTTTTCCTAAACCCGAAAAATGGGGAATTCCCTTTCCAGAAATTCGTAAAATTTTTCCTGATTCAGTGCCTTGAGGAATTTTAAGTGAAATCTCTTTCCCCTCAAGTGTTGATATTTCTATCTTATCTCCTAAAGCGGCTTGAGAAAAAGAAATCGGAACCTGAAGATACAGGTCATCACCTTTTCTTTTAAAAGTCGGATGAGGTTTAACAAAAATTTGTACATATAAACCACCTGGTCTTCCTCCCCTTTTTCCAGCCTCGCCTTTTCCTTCAACCTTTATTATCTGATTTGTGTCAACGCCAGCTGGGATAAAAATTTTTATTTTCTCCTCTCCTTTAATCCTTCCTTCACCCTTACAAACATTGCAGGGCTTTTCTGGTCTTTGGCCCTCTCCTCTACATTCAGGACAGATAGCAAACCGGGTGAATGACCCAAAGAATGTCCTTTTAATTTGCTGAACCTGACCGGTCCCTCGACAAGAAAAGCATTCCTTAATTTTAGTGCCGGGTTCGGTTCCTGAGCCCTGGCAACGGGAACAAGTAATCATTTTGGACAAAGTGATTTCTTTTTCCTGATTTTTTAAGGTTGTTTCCAAAGGAATTTCAAGGATAATTTTAACATCCCTTCCTCTTTTTAAATCTTTTTTTCTCTTTGGGAAACCTGAGCCAAAAATTTCCTCAATCATCTCGCTCAAATCCCCCAAATCCCTAAAATCAAAACCACCAAATCCTGGTTTCCCCCATGTCCAGGTAAAATCAAAGCCAGGTCCTGTTCCTCCTTCGAAAACCCGACCGAATCTATCGTACTGAGTTCTTTTTTCTTTATCTGAAAGGACCTGATAGGCTTCATTTATCTCCTTGAATTTTTTACCATCTCCTCCTTTATCTGGGTGATATTTGTGAGCCAGCTTATAATAGGCCTTCTTAATTTCTTCTGATGAGGCATTATGAGAAACACCTAAAATTTGATAGTAATCTTTCATAAGTAATCAACGAATAACGAATCTCATACGAATATACGAATTCGTAAATTCGCAACTGATTCGAAAATTCGTTGATGAAATTTATTTCTCTTTATACTCCCCTTCCTCGGCTTTGGGCTCTTTGCCTTCTTTAGGTTTCTTTTCCCCAGCAGCTCGATACATCTCGGCTCCAACTTTTTGGATTGCCTGAGATAATTCTTGAGTTTTTCTTTTTATTTCCTCTACATTATCACTTTCTTTTACCTTTTTCAAATCTTTTACTTTCTCCTCAATTTCCTTTTTCGTCGCAGAAGATATCTTATCTCCAGCTTCTCTCAAAGTTCTTTCGGTAGTGTAAATCAAATTATCAGCTAAATTTTTAGCTTCGCTTAATTCTCGCTTTTTGCGATCTTCCTCGGCATGTAATTCAGCTTCTTTTTTCATTTTTTCTATCTCTTCCTTTGACAAACCTATTGACCCTTCAATTCTAATCGATTGCGAACGCCCAGTTGCTTTATCTTTGGCTATAACAGTTAAAATTCCATTAGCGTCGATATCAAATTTCACTTCAATCTGAGGAATTCCTCTTGGGGCTGGAGGAATTCCGTCTAAAATAAATCTTCCCAATGACCTATTATCATTTGCCATTGGTCTTTCTCCCTGCAAAACATTTACTTCAACCGATGGTTGGTTATTAGCTGCAGTTGAAAATATTTGAGTTTTCGCTGTTGGAATAGTAGTATTTTTGGCAATCATGGTTGTGTTTATTCCACCCAAAGTTTCAATCCCCAAAGAAAGAGGCAGAACATCCAATAACAAAACACTTTTAATTTCTCCTTCTGGTGCTCTTCCCTCCTCTTTTGCTCTTAAAATTTCTCCTTGAATAGCAGCTCCCATTGCTACTACTTCCTCAGGACTAATAGTTTTGTTAGGTTCTTTACTAAAGAAATTCTTGACGGCTGTTCTAACAGCAGGAATTAAAGTTGTACCACCAACTAAAACAATTTCATCAATATCATTTTTAGTTAATTTGCTTTCTTTCAATGTTTTTTTCACTCTTTCAATTGATTTCTCAATCAAATCTCTGCTCATCTCTTCAAGCTGGGCTCTTTTTAATTTGTAATATAAATGCTTAGGCCCTGAGGCATCAGAAGAAATAAAAGGAAGATTAATTTCTGTTTCCATTGCTGAAGATAATTCTATTTTTGCATTCTCGGCTGCTTCTTTTAATCTCTGTAAAGCCAAAGGGTCCTTTGATAAATCAATTCCCTGATCTTTTTTAAATTGCTCTACAATCCAATCAATTACTCTTTGGTCAAAGTCATTTCCTCCTAAATGAGCCTCGCCTCCTGTAGCCAAAACCTCAACTGTCTCTGGAGCTACATTCAAAACAGTGACATCAAAAGTTCCTCCTCCAAAATCATAAACAACAACTTTTTCTGCTTTCTTTTTTCCAAATCCATAAGATAGAGCGGCTGCTGTGGGCTCATTAATAATTCTCAAAACCTTAAATCCAGCGACTTCTCCAGCTGTTCTGGTTGCTTTTCTCTGGGAATCGTCAAAATTTGCTGGACAAGTAATGACAGCTGCCTCTACTTTATCTGATAATTTTTCTTCTGCATCCAATTTTATTTTTTGTAAAATCATTGAAGAAATCTCAATGGCGGTGTGCCATTTATCAGCCATTTTTATCTCAACTCCACCATCTGCTCTTGATCTTGTCTCATAGGGTAAGCGTTTTAATTCTTTTTGAACTTCAGAGTCAGAATGTCTCCTACCAATAAATCTTTTCACTGCAAAAATAGTATTTTTAGGATTGGTAACAGCTTGTCTTTTAGCTAAAATTCCAACTAGTCTCTCTCCATTTTTGGAAATAGCGACAACCGAGGGTATCAAAATCGAACCCTCTCTACTTTCAATACATTTTGGCTCGCCATGTAAAATGGTTGCCATTTTTGAGATGGATGTACCTAAATCAATACCTAAGACTTTTCCCATGTTTTTTAGGCGGTTTTTGTTCCTTTAACTTTTATTTTAATTGGTTTTTTCTCTTTGACCTTTTTGGGGGTTACTTTGGGAATAACCACCTTTAATAGTCCCTCTGCATAGCTAGCATTAGCTTTTTCTCCAACCACTTCCGCTAGTAAAGGGACAATTCTTTTGTAATATCTTCTTCCCAATTCCTTTCTGTAATATCCCTCTCCTTTCTCCAACTTCTTTTCTTCTCCTTTTGCTTCCACCTTTAAAGTATTTTTCTTTACTTCAACATTAATATTCTTTGGATCAACACCTGGTAATTCAACCTCAGCCACAACATCTTTATCGGTTTCATAAATATCCATTCTTGGGGTTCTAACCATTGGAAATCTAAATCTTGGCCATTTCCGAATATCTGGCCATTCTTCCTCGAACCATCTCTCCATATCCCAAAATGGTCTCCATGGAATGATTGGCATAAATTTAAATTAAACATTAAAAATGAAAAATTAAAAGTTCCGACCTTTTGTTTAAAATGTGAAGTCTATTTTTCTCCTACATTAAACCCTATTCCTCTCTCTGGAACTTCAGCTTCTTCAATCTTTCCAAATTTATCTTCGTATTTAGTAATGCTTTCTTGAAGGGCTTTAATCATTCGTTTTAAATGACCCGGGCTCATAATTACTCTTGAGGCTAAAATTCCTTGAGGAGGAGAAGCTAAGAAAAAATCTAAAATGAACTCTTCTTTAGTATGAATGATTTGCATTAAATTCGAATAAATCCCCTTTAAATCCTCATCCCTTGCCTTGATTTTAATTTGTTTTTTTTCTTGCATAATCTTAATTTACTTTTTAATTTTCCGACCTTTATTTTGATATCTTAACCTTGGTGGGGCGCAAGACTTTGCCATGAATCTTGTAACCCTTTCGGATTTCTTCAATGACAATTCCTGACTCTTTGTCTTTTAGCTCAACCCCTTCAACTACTTCATGTAAATTAGGATCAAATTTCTCACCTAAACACTTTATCTCTTCAATCCCCTGATTTTTCAAAAAACCTGAAAGTTGAGTTTTAATCTGTAACAATCCTTTTATATTCTCATCATTTTTTAAATTTGTAGATATCTTTTTTTCAACTATTTCAAAATTATCCAAAATTGGCAGAATTTTCAAGATTAAACCCCCTGAAGCATATTTTATAAGTTCTCCGATACTTTCCATCTCCTTCTTTTTATAATTCAAAAAATCAGCTCTGGCTCTTTGCCAGCCAGCTAAATATTCTTCTTTTTGCTTCCGGCATTCTTCAAGCTTCTTTTTAAAATCTTCAATATTTAACTCTTTTTTCCTTTTGCCGTCTGAAGCTCTCTTGTCCGCCGGAGCCTTGGCGGAGGGGGAAGCGAAGGATGGTTTTTTACTTTCCATTTTAATATTTTTCTAATATTTTCACTAATGAATTAATCAAACTAATGTTTTTGGGATATTCCATTCTCTTTGGTCCCAAAATAGCGATCATTCCTTTTCTCTTTTTTGGGAAATAACATGTAGAGCTTATTATACTAAATTTTTTCGTCTTTAAAAAGCGTGGGTTCTCGCGACCAATGCTAATTTTAATTTCTCCAAAATCTCCACGGCAGAAGTCTTTAATATTTTCTTCTAAATTATCAACCATTTCAGTAAATTCTGACACAATATCTGTATTTTCAAACTCAGGTTCTGCTAGGGTTTCTTTCCAACCCTCTTTCCAGAAAATTTTTTCATCAAAAAGATAAAAAAGAGCTAAATTAGAAGAAGTTGAAGCCAAAATTTTAGTAATTTCCTGAAAAAATTTCAGAGAGTCCTCAATTTTTCTTTCTATTCGTTGAATTTCTTTTGAAAATTTTTTATCAGGGAACTCTAAAGATTTTTTCTTTAATAAACGATCGACAAAAAATCTAAAGCCTTTATCAGTAGGAATCCTGCCAGCTGAAGTATGGGGCTGATAGAGATAGCCTTGGTTAGTCAATTTTTGCATCTCGATCCTAATTGTTGCTGGAGAAATCTCAAAATCATGCCTTTTCTCCAAAAGCTCAGAACTAATCGGTTGAGCCAAATCAATATAATCATTAACTACACTATTCAATATCTGTTCTTGACGCCCAGTTATTTTCATAATTCTATGATATAAAACTATCACTCTCTTGTCAAGAGTGATAATCCAATTTTATCCCAAAGGAAATTAGTAGTCGACCCCCACACCAATCAACGATTTGAGAAACAGGCTTTTGTTTTTAAAATCAAATCTGCTAAAATATTTTAATGGATAAAAAAGCTTTAATTCTACTAATTTTTATTCTTTTTATTGCCGCTTTTTTCAGATTGTGGCAGTTAGATAAAATCCCCCCAGGACTTTATCCAGATGAAGCCATTCACGGAAATGAAGCAATATCTAATCCCGGAAAAGTTTTTTATCCTGAAAACAATGGCCGAGAAGGCCTTTTTATTAATTTAATTTCCCTATCTTTTTCAATCTTTGGAATTAGCATCTGGTCAATAAGAATAGTCTCAGCAATAATTGGAATACTAACGGTTTTGGGTTTATATCTCTTAACTAAAGAATTACTCAATTACTACGAGAACAGTTCTCGTAGTATTGCCCTTCTGGCCAGCTTTTTCTTGGCTGTTTCTTTTTGGCATGTTAATTTCTCTCGCCTCGGCTTTCGGGCAATTTTGCTTCCATTTATCTTAGTTTTTTCTTTTTATTTTTTATTCAGAGGTTTTCGTCGAAAAAGAATCTCTGATTTCATAACCTCTGGTATATTTTTTGGTCTCGGTTTCTACACATATATTTCTTTTAGGTTCGCTATCTTAATTCTCCCAGCCATTTTAATTCCTTTTTGGTTTATTTATAAAAGAAAGGGAGTTCAAAAAAAATTTATACTTTATACTTTATACTTTATACTTGTTACTTTTATCGTGGCTTTACCAATCGGAATCTATTTTTTTAAAAACCCCCGAGATTTTATTGGCCGGGCTACCCCCATTTCAATATTTGCTGCCGATAATCCTATCAAAGCCTTTTTTGTAAGTTTACTTTCGCATTTTTCAATGTTTAATTTTTATGGTGATCCTAATTGGCGTCATAATTTCGCCGGCTCTCCTCAACTTTTTTGGCTCCTGGGAATTTTATTTTTAATAGGCATTATCCTTTCAATTAAAGAGTTAATATCTTCTCTAAAGAATAAAAATTATTCATTATTCATTATTCATTATTCATTATTGTACTGGTTTTTCATTATGCTTTTACCCGGTATTTTAACTTTTGAGGGAATCCCCCATTCTCTAAGAGTAGTTGGCACAATTCCTGTAGTTCACATTTTTATGGGCTTAGGAGGATGGAAAATTTATCAGTTCTTCAAACAAAATAGCAAAAGAAAAAAATTGCTCCTTTTAACTGTTATTTTCTTTCTTATTGCTGTTGGTTTTTCTGAATTTGATAAATATTTTTTTGATTGGGGAAAAAATCCAGAAGTTAAAGGAACCTTTACGAAAAGATTTGTAAATATCGGATATTTTTTAAATTCTCTGCCAGAAGATATTCAAAAATATGTTATTGTTAATGAATCAGGAGTACCAGTGCCCTGGCCAGATGGTATCCCAATGCCTGCCCAGACAATAATG
This sequence comes from Patescibacteria group bacterium, assembly GCA_020148055.1. Classification (GTDB taxonomy): domain Bacteria; phylum Patescibacteriota; class Minisyncoccia; order Minisyncoccales; family JAHCRE01; genus JAHCRF01. The sequence goes on from JAHCRF010000006.1 coordinate 18,693, forward strand.
TTTGTTCAGGAAACAGAAAACAGGAAACAGGAAACAACCTATTTATTGCCAGAAAATCTAGACCAGATTAAAATAAATAATGGAAAGACTGTAATCTTACCAATGAGATATGACCAGAATTTATTTAATGAATTTTCTCAAAGATTCCCTGAAGGAGAAACTAAAGAAAAAGAAGGATTTTTTGTTTATAAAATTAATTTTTAAACATGTCTAATCGTCTCACCAACTTTATCGCTGCCGGCCTCTTAATTTTTGTATTCGTAATAGCTGTTTTCAGTATGAAAGATGATTCAGCCACTATGGATGAAGTTGCCCATTTACCAGCGGGCTACTCTTACTTGACCCAAAAAGATATGAGGTTAAATCCTGAGCATCCTCCTTTAATAAAAGATTTGGCAGCTATTCCTTTGCTTTTTATAAAAAATATAAATTTTCCTTCAGAAATTAAAGACTGGAAGGAAGATGTTAATGGCCAATGGGGATTTGGCTATCATTTTTTATATAAAGCTGGTAATCCGGCGGATCAAATGATTTTCTGGGGAAGGATACCTGTAATTTTTATCTTAATTTTACTTGGATTTTATATTTTTAAATGGACAAAAGAACTCTTTGGCAATAAAGCTGCTCTAATATCTCTATTTTTATTTTCTTTTTCACCAACTTTTTTAGCCCATGGAAAATTGGTAACTACTGATGTTGGAGCAGCAGCCGGTATTTTTATCGCTACCTATTATTTCGTTAAGTTCTTAAAAAATTCCTCAAAGAAAAATCTGATAATTGCAGGTATCGCTTTGGGTCTTGCCCAACTGGTGAAGTTTTCAGTAATTTTGCTTTTGCCCTTTTTTGGGATTTTAATTCTGGTCTGGGCAGCAATAAAATCTTCTGATTTTAAATCATTTCTAAAATCTTTTGGTATTTATCTTTTATCTTTTATTTTAATTATTGTTGTAAGTTTCGTTTTAATCTGGCCTGTTTACCAATATCATGTTTTAAGATATCCTTCAGAAAGGCAGGCTCGAGATATTGAGTTTTTGCTTAGTTCTCATCCAATACCTTATTTGGGCAAAACCTTAGCCTGGGCAGCTCAAAAACCAATTTTAAGACCCTACGCTCAATATCTTTTTGGGTTATCTTTGGTTTATCAGAGAGCCATCGGCGGCCACACAACCTATTTTTTGGGTGAAGTTTCGGCAGCTGGCTGGAAAAATTATTTTCCAATAGTTTATATAATAAAAGCGCCTGTGGCTTTGCATATTTTAACAATTGCTGCTCTTCTCTATTCAGCCTGGTTTATTAAAAAACCTTTTTGGCAAAATCCCTGGAGAAGAATTTTTGGCTGGATAAAAAAACATTTTCCAGAGTTTGCCATGCTAACTTTTATTGGAATTTATTGGGCGAGCTCTCTTACTTCAGATCTTAATATCGGAGTTCGTCATCTTCTACCAGCTTTTCCTTTTACTTTTATTTTAGTCAGCGCTATGGCAAGTTCTTGGTTAAAATCCCCTCCTTTTGGAATAAAATATTTAATTTTAGGAGTTCTCATTTTCTGGCAGATAATTTCAGTTATTTCTATTTATCCTCATTTTTTAGCCTATTTTAATGAAATAGCAGGTGGCTCTGATCAAGGTCATATTTACACCGCCAACTCGAATTTAGATTGGGGTCAGGACTTAAAAAGATTAAAAAAATGGGTTGCCGAAAACGAAATCGATAAAATCTATGTCGATTATTTTGGTGGCGGTGATGCCAAATATTATCTAAAAGAAAAATTTGCCCCTTGGTGGGGCACTAAAGATTCAAAAGAATTACCTAAAGGAAGTTATTTGGCAGTTTCGGCTACTCTTTTACAAAACGGCTGTGGCCAACCAGTTCCTGGTTTTAATCAACCTGCCGGTTTCTATCGCTGGCTTGGTCAATATCAACCAATAGAAAAAATTGGTTATTCCATTTTCATCTATTATATAGAGTAGCTTTTATTGTTTGTATCTAAAGCTGGCTAAGTCTCCAAATCTCAGCTCAATATACTCTAAATCCTTTCGATTTTCCGGAGGGATTTTTTCTTCCAAAACTAAACTGAGTTTTGTAATTTGCCAATTCAAATCTTCTTTTGGATCAAAATAAATCTCCCAGCCATCGGAAGTTTTAACATTTAAACGTTCATTAAAGATAACAAATTCCTCAACTCCGATTCTAAGTTCTTCTGAAAGATTTTTTTGAATTTTTAAAATCTTCTCAAGATAATCTTTTTCAATAACCTTTTCTCCCAAAACAACGACACTATCAATTTTTTGCGTATCTATAATTTCAATTAAATCGCCCTCTAAATGGGTTTCCTTAAAAATTACTCCTTCATTATCTAGTAAAAAACAATTGTCTTTCTGACACCAAGTCGCCAATCTCAACCGCTCTATCACAATAATATTTAAAACATCGGGAAATCCTCGGCCAATTTCAATCTCGGCTATTTGAGGAAAACTATTTAAAATATCTTTTTTAATTTTATCTAAATTAACTAAAAAAACGCTTTTGGTAGGAAAAAATAAATTTTTTTTCTCTAAATTATATTCGACCACAGCCACAATTCCTTCTTTTGAAACGCTTTCGTTACCAGAAATGATAATTCTCTTTACCTGAAAAAATGATGAGAAAACAAAAAAATAAAAAATAGCTCCGGAAAGAATTAAAATTAAGAAAGTCAGCCAGAAAAATCGATTTTTAAAAATCGATTTTTTTCTTTTAATCCTGTAAGGTTTTCTAAACGATCTGACTTTCCTCATATATCTACAAACCTCTTTTTGTTTTTCTTAATTTTTCAAAAACAAAAGTCAGCCAATATTTTTTGGAAATTGGGAAATCTTGAGTTTTAACATACTCTTTTTTATAGCCACCAAAACCCATTTTAAACAAAGTTAAACCTGCCCAAGGATGCTTCTCTATTTTTGATTTTGTATCTGCGATTCCCCAAAAGTTATATAGCCTGCATCCCTTTTTTTTTGCCTCTTTTATTGCTTCCCATTGTAAAAAATAAGAGGTAGGTATCTTTGGATATTTTAGGGAAGAGGCGCCATGGTGGTAAAAAGCGATTTTTTGCCAAAAAATGATAATAGCCGAGGAAACTATTTCCCCTTTGTATTCTCCCAAAAGAACCAAGATTTGATTATCGGGTTGGAAAGCTAAAAATTCATTTTTCAAATATTCAAAAGAAAAGGGAACAAAATGATGTCTTATTGAAGTCTCCTGATAAAGATTATTAAGAACTTCAACGCTCTTTATATCATTTCTTTGCTCAATCTTGACTCCGAATTTTTTTTGGGCTTGCCTAATCAAATAGCGAGTGGTTTTTCTCATTTGCATTAAAAGTTCATTTTCGGGAAGGGTTATATCTAATTCCCAAGTTAATTCTGGATGGATATGAATTGGAGCATCTCTAAATCCTAAATTTTTGAAAATTTCAATATTTTCTTCAGTTCTCTCCCAGATTGGACCAATCCTTATAAAACCGGCATTTTCTTCCATAGCAATCTCTTTTAATTTTTCTAAAAATATCTTCAAAACTTGTTGCTTGTTGTTGGTTGTTTGTTGTTTAAAAACTGGTCCATGTGGCAAAAACAAGAAAGTTCCCCTTCTCGCCTGAATTTTTATTACCAAAGCAACAGAGAACAATTCTCCATCTTCAAGTATTCCTAATCGCCAAATTTTATTTCTCATCATTTTATTAAACTCTCCCCAATTCCAAGAATCCAAAAATGTCTTTTCTTGACATTTCAAAAGAAAACTCTCCCAAATTTCCTTATTTTCAATTTCTTTAATTTCCATAGTTTTTTAAAAAATCTACGATTTTTTGGGCGTCTTTTTTTGAAATATTTATATGAGTTGGTAAATTTAAAATAGTTTCTGCTACTCGTTCTGCCCGGCGGCAGCTACCTAATTTGTATTTCATCTTTTCAAGGTTTGTATCCGGGGGAACTATTGGACTTTTTCTCCAACCATCATCTAAATAAATCTTTCTTCTTCTGGCTTTTTTTAAGATTTCGTTTGTATCAAAATCTAGCAAAATTGGATAGCGCATAAAAGTCGGGATCCTACCATCTTCTGCTTTATCTAAAGGCAAAGTAAAACCAGTATTTTTAAGTTCTTTTCGATAGAAATTAGCAATTTCTCTTCGATGTTTGTTAAGCCTTTCCAATTTCTTAAACTGATTTAAAGCTAAGACGGACAGTGCATTTGGAAGACGTTTTGGAAAATATTTCGGAATCTTTCCTCTTTTCTCTTCTTTATAAACCGCTTTAGACAAAATTGAAAGTTTATGAGATAAACCCAAAAGAATTCTTCCTAAATTAGCCCCCAAACCATAAGCAGGTATCACCAAATAATTTACCAAAATCGGATGGAGAAGTTGTTGAAAGATCCAGAAATTGGAAGGACAATCTATTTTCTCTTGAAATCCCTTTATTTTTTCAGCCAGTTTCTCATTATTGGTGACTGCCATCCCTCCAAATATAGAAGAAATTATTTTATCTCGGCCAAAAGAAAAAAAAGTTGCATCACCAAAAGTTCCACAAAACTTTCCTTTAAATTTAGCTCCCAATGAATGAGCACAATCTTCAATCAAAAATAAATTGTAGTCTTTAGCAATCTTTGAAATCTCCTCTATTTTAGCTGGCCAACCAAAATTATGCTGAACCATCACTGCTTTTGACCGAGAAGTAATTTTTTTCCTGAAGTCGTTGGGATCAAGATTTAAGGTATCGTCTATATCAACAAAGATAGCTTCGGCTCCCCTTTCCAAAATTGGATTGACTGCAGCATTACAGGTGAAAGCTTGTAATAAAATTTCATCACCCTTAGCTATCTTCAAAGCTTCTAAAATTGCCCAAAAAGCTGAACGACCGCTATTGAAAGAAAAAGCATATTTTACTCCCAAATATTTTTTAAATTCTTCCTCCAGCTCAACACTAAGAGAAGTGTTCTCGTAGTGTTTCCATTGCCAAGGCTGAAAAATCAATTTTAAAGCCAAATCAATATCGTCTTTTTCTGTATTCGGCGATAAAGATGTAGAAATTGGTTTTGTATATTGACAAAATTTCATAAATATGAAACTACTTGATTACTCAATCACTTAATAACTCAATCACTCCCTTTGGTACCCTGCTTTCCAGAAGGATGACATCGCCTGGCTGGCAATAAGTTTTTATTCTTTCAAAGATTTTTTTGGAATCCTCAAGAAATAAAATTTTTTCTTCTAGCATGCCGCTTTTTAAAGTTCCTTCTTTTATTTCTTTAAATCTCTCTTTTGTGGTAATGATTGCCAGATTACAAACTTTGCCAATTTTTTGTCCAATTCTTTTGTGGACTTCTTTTGATGCTTTACCTAATTCAATTAAACAAGGCATAACAATAATTTTCTTTCCTTTCCAAATTTTTAAATAATCCAAATGAGCAATTACTCCATTAGGATTGGCTGAATAAGTTGAGTCAATTATATTTAAACCATTTTTTCCTTTTAATAATTTTATTCCACTTTGCCAAGGTTTAATTTTCTGACAAGCTTTTTTAATTTCTTCAAACGACATTCCTAATTCTTTAGCTACTAAAACTGCTCCTAATAAATTTGGAACATTTTGAGCTCCAAGAAGATTTACCTTAAAATCGACTTTTTTTTCATTTTTTGTAAAAATTCTAAAACTTATAAAGTCTTTCTCAACTTTAATATTTTTGGCAAAAATATCAGGTTGGATGTGATTAGTTGTTGTCCTGAATCTATAAACTCTCTTTGGCTTTTTTGTCTTTAAATAAAGTCTAAAAGTATAGGGATTTGAACCATTAAAAATAGACAAACCATTCTCTGATAATGATTCAATGAGCTCGTATTTTGTTCTAATTATATTTTCCTGAGAGCCAAAAGTTGCCATATGTTGTTCATTGATGCCTGCTAAAATTCCAATTTTTGGTCTGGCAATGTCACAAAGAAGTTTTATCCCTCCCTTATTGTAAGCTCCCATTTCAACAACAAAAATTTGATGTTCTTTATTTAAATCATTTAAGATACACTGGGAAATGCCGACCTCCGAATTTTGATGCTCAAGAGTTTTCAAAACCCTGAACCTTTCAGATAAAATTTCAGTTAAAAATTCTTTGGTTGAAGTTTTGCCATAGCTCCCGGTGATACCGATAACTAAAAGGTCTTTAAATTTTTCTCGCTTTTTCTTGGCTTTTTGAATAATTTGCCATCTTACCAAAGCAGCTATTGGCTGAAAGAAAAGAACAATCGCTGTGGTGATAATTGGAATTATAATGTCGAACAGTAAAATATGGAATGAAAACCTGGGTAATTCAAGAGAGGAAATTGAGTAAAGATAGACAATTTCCAAAATCAATGCTGCCAGTATTAAAAAGACAGTTTTTTTTGTTAAAATCGGGAATCTTAATTTTTTCTGAGAGAAATTCTTAAATGCCTGAGCAGATTCTAAAAGATAAATAAAAATTAAAGAAATAGAAAAAAATTTTAAAGGAACAAAACCAATCAAACATAGTTTTAAAAAAATAAGAGGGCTTAAAATAAGCCTCATTCCTTTTTCTGTCCGAAAATGGTCAATAAAACGACCAATATGATATTCCTTTAGTTGCCAAAGATAAAGATAAAATAAAATAACCTTTGTTGTCCGGAAAAACCAAAGAAAACTTAAAAGAAAAAGCATATTTTAAGACCTTAAAAATTTAAAAATAACTTCGGCTAGTTTCTCCGGATTTTCTAAATGGGGGGTATGGCTGGCTTTAGGAATAATCTTTAAAGTTGATTGAGAAATTTTTTCTTTTATCAAATAGGCGTCTGTTAATGGAAGCATTTTATCTTTTTCTCCCCAGATAATTAAGGTTTTTGTTTTAATGCGAGAGAGCTGAGGGGTAAGATCTTCGGCTACTACTTTTTTAAATGTCTCCTTCATTGCTCCCTCTACTTTTTGGTAATCTCTCTGGCGAATCAACGAATAAAAAATATTCCTGGCTAAATCTTTAAATCTTCTGAGAAATCTCGGAGAAAATAAAAAGTTTCCAAATCTGGCTAAATAAAGAAATATTTTTTGACGAGTATTATATGCTTTTTTAATCCCAGCTGAGGCGCATAAAATTAGTTTTTTTAATTTCTCCGGGTGTAATCTGGCTAACTTTATTGTGATTCTTCCGCCAAACGAATAACCAAACAAGATTACTTTCTTCAACTTCATCTCTTCAATAAACTTTAATATGAAATCACTATAATCTTTTACTGTCCAGGGAATGTCAGGAGTAATAGTTTTTCCAAATCCTGGTAAATCGGGGCAAATTACTTTAAATTTTCGATTAGCCAGAATTTTCTGAACCTCAACAAAAGAATCAGAAGAACCTGCCCAGCCATGCAAAATTAAAAGAGGCTCTCCCTCCCCTGCTATTTTAAAATTTGTTTCCAATCCATTAATTAAAATTTTTTGCTCTCTCACAAAATATCAATAAAATTGCCACGGGTTATAAGGTCCCGGGCAATTTTATACCTTATATTTCTTTGGCGGTTGGACACCTTTCTTTGGAGAAAGGGGTCCAATTTGTTTAAATTTTAGATATCTCTGAAGAACTTTTGGAATTTTTACACTTCCATCCCTTTGTTGATAATTCTCAATAATAGCAATCAAAATTCTACCGATAGCAAAGGCAGTACCATTTATCGTATGAGCGAATTCTAATTTTTTTGTCTTTAAATCTCTGTACCTGATGTTTAATCTCCGGGCCTGAAAATCAGTGCAATTCGATGTTGAGTGAGTTTCTCGAAATCTCTCTTCTGAAGGAATCCAAGCTTCAATGTCATATTTTGCAGCTGCCGGCGTTCCCAAATCTCCAGTACACATCTGAACAACTCGGTAAGGAATTGACAATCGTTGTATCAATTTTTCTTCCATTTCTAAGAAAAACAAATGTTCTTTTTTTGATTCTTCGGGATGACAAAAACTAAACATTTCAGCTTTATCAAACTGATGAACTCTAAAAATTCCTTTAGTATCTTTACCATAGGCACCTGCCTCTCTTCGGAAACAAGATGAAAAACCAAAATATCTTTTTGGTAAATCTTTCCCCTCAAAAACTTCATTTGCATGCATGGGTCCTATAATTTGTTCCGAGGTACCAACTAAATAGAGATTATCTTTTTCAATAAAATAAACTTCCTCTCTTCCTCTCTCGATATAACCCATCCCTCTCATCATCTCAGGTTTTATCATCACCGGAGGAATAACCGGAATAAATCCCTCCGGAATTAAAGTATCAAAAACTAAATTTATTAAAGCAAATTCTAAAAGGGCAGCTTCTCTCTTTAAAAAACCAAACCTTGTTCCAGAAACTTTTGCTGCTCTTTTGACATCAATTAAATCGAGATTTTGAGCTATTCCTAAATAATCTTTTGGCTTAAAATCAAATTTTGTTTTTTCCCCCCATTCCCTTATAACTATATTTTCTTTTTCATCTTTTCCAAAAGGAACATCGTCTAAAGGCAAGTTTGGAATTTGATATAATATAAAATTTAATTCTTTCTCGATAGGTTCAAGCTTCTTTTCTAAATCTTTAATTTTTAATTTTAATTCTTTAGCTTTTTTTAATTTCTGAGTGTCAGTTACTGGCTGGGAGCTAAGTTTATTCTGCTCTGCTCTGAAACTTTCCGATTTATTTAAATATTCTCTTTTTTTCTTATCCAATTCCAGAAGTTTACCAATATCAACTTTGACCTGTTTTTTTCTACATCCTTCTTTAACTTTATTTGGATGATTTCTTATGAATGTTATATCTAACATAGTAAAATTTGATTTTGACGAACCCCGATAGTATAAATCCTTCGGATTTAACTACGGGGCAAGTGAATTTTATGTCTAACATAATAATCTTCAAAATTGCTTTAAAGTTATAATTCTAATTCATCGCTAATTTCTTGCATTGCTTTCAAACAAATTTCAATAAATTTTTCCAAGCTCAGATCAATTTCTGAGCATTTTGCAATAATTTCTCTTTTTGCTCCCTTGGCAAAAGCTTTTTCTTTAAAGCGATTTAAAACATTCTCAGCTGTCAAATCGTTTATTTTTTTACTTGGTAAAACTAAAGTTGCAGCTACAATTAAACCGGTTAAAGGATCCACACAAAACAAACTTTTTGCCATAAGACTTTCGGGAGCCATTCCATGCATCTCGTTATGAGCTCTCACAGCTTGAACAATTTCTTCGTTTAACCCCAGCTTTTCTAACATTTCAGCTCCTAAGATAGAATGTTTATCTGGATCATCTTTTGTTTCTTCATAATCAATATCATGCAAGAGCCCAGTTATCTCCCATTTTTCTTCATCTTCATTAAAATGTCTGGCCAGGGCTTTCATACAAGCTTCAACTGCCAAAGAGTGTTTAATAAGATTTCGATTTTTAATTTTTTCTTTAACTAATTTTAAAGCTTGCTCTTTTTTCATTTTGGTCTCATTGTTGGAAATAAAATTATTTCTCTTAAAGAATGGGAATCAGTTAAAAGACACACCAATCTATCGATTCCCATTCCAAAACCAGCAGCCGGAGGCATTCCATATTCCAAAGCTTCCAAAAAATCTTTGTCCATTCTTTGAGCTTCCTCAAAACCTTCTTTAAAAAATTTCTCTTGCTCTTTAAATCTTTTTCTTTGTTCCAAGGGATTATTGAGTTCAGAAAAAGCATTAAGTAATTCCCAACCAGCTACAACCAATTGGAAATTGGCTAGTTTTTTTGGATTTTTTTCTAATGCTTTTGCTAAAGGTTGAAATCCTAAAGGGAAATTAATAACAAAAGTAGGTTCCCAGATTTTTGGACGACAGAATTTTTTATAAATCTCGTCAGCAATTTCAGCTTTTCCTAACCCCTTTTCTAATCGAATCCCTAAGTCTTTTGCCTTTTTTGCCAAAGCATCGCGATGAATCTCCTCTAAATTGATTTTGGTATATTTTCTAATTAATTGATTAAATTCTATTCTTGGCCAAGGGGCTTTGAAATTGATTTTTTTGCCTTCGTATCTAACGTCTAATTTACCAAAGACATTTTTAAGAAGATTCCCGAATAATCTTTCGGTCAGTTTCATTAAATCCTTATAATCAGCATAAGCCCAATAAAATTCGAGCATTGTGAAATCTGGGTTATGGGAACGATCTACCCCTTCATTACGAAACATTCTCCCAATTTCATAGACTTTTTCAAATCCGCCTATTAAAAGCCGCTTTAAATAAAGTTCAGGAGCAATCCTCAAATACATCTTCATATCAAAGACGTTCAAGTGGGTCTTGAAAGGCCTGGCTTTGGCTCCCCCATAAATTGGCTGCAAAATCGGTGTTTCCACTTCTAAAAATCCTTCTTTTTCTAAAAAGCTTCGAATTTCCTTGATGATTTTTGAGCGAATTTCAAATTTCTTTTTTACTTCAGGATTAAAAATTAGATCTAAATATCTTTTTCTAAATCTCTCCTCAATGTCTTTTAAACCGTGCCATTTTTCAGGTAAGGGTAGTAAACTCTTTGCCAACATTTTGAAACCTGACGCTTCAATTGTCCTTTCACCCTTTTTAGTTTTAAACAAAACTCCTCTTACTCTAATGAGGTCGCCAATGTCAAAATTATCCAAGAAAAACTGGTAAGATCTCTCACCTAATCTATCTTTTCTAAAATAGACCTGAATTTTACCTGTTCCATCCTCAATATGTAAAAAAGTTGCTCCCCCATGTACTCTTTGAGATTTAATTCGACCTGTCAAAATTATCTCCTTTTTTAATCTGGATAACCTAGTAAAATCTTTAAGAGCTTTCGAAATTTTATGAGTTCTTTTCGTTTCAACTGGATAAGCCAAAAAACCAGCTTTTTCAATTACCTTAAGTTTTTGAAGTCGGATTTTTCGAAGTTCATCAATTGTAGCCATATTATTTTCATTTTAAATTATCTCTAATTCAAAGTCAAAAAAAATAGCCTTCGACTTGCCCCGTAGTGATGCGAAGCATCTAATTTGGGGCGAAATTTAGACCGAAGGCTCAAGGGTTAACCTGCGGAAGACAGTCTTTTACAAGATTATTTTATTACTCAATTTTAATAATTTTATATTTAATTTTCCCATCGGGTGTTTCCACCGTAACAACCGCCCCTTCGGGTTTATCTAACAAAGCTTTACCCAAAGGCGAATCTATTGAAATTTTTCCTTCTAGGGGGTTGGCTTCAACTGTTCCAACAATTTTAAATTTTTCCTGGGCAATGGGATTTTCACTATTAGAGCTTAAAAGAACTGTTGAACCAATTTGAACCCAACCAGTTCGATCAATTTTTTTAACAACTTTTGCCTCTTTGATTAAGTTTTTTAACTCCAAAATCCGACCTTCTAAAAAACCTTGGGCTTCTTTTGTCTCTTGATAGGCGGCATTTTCTGAAAGATCACCTAAAGACGCGGTCTCTTTTAACCTTTTAGCAATCTCCTTTCGTTTAACTTTCTTTAAATAATTCAATTCTTTTTTAAGTTTTTCTAAACCCTCAGGGGTTAAATATTTTGGCATAAAA
>JAHCRF010000007.1 GCA_020148055.1 Patescibacteria group bacterium
ACCTCCAAATGTTTAGAGGTTGCCTGGCCGACTCTAGCCAGAACTTCCATAATTTTTTCAGTGTTCTCGCCTTTACTTTCTGCTCTTTCTACCCGAGCCATGCTTTTTTCTAATTGATCTTCATATCTTGCCAAAGTTTTTTCTGTTAATGCTGGCTTCCCTTTTCCTGCGATAACTTGGGCTTCAGCCAGTCTTTCAGCAGCTAAGATGGCGTACCTTTCAGCTTTCTTGAGGTCGCCAAAGGTAAAAAATGTAACAATCTCTTCTACGATTATCTCCAGAAAATAGAATGGACTGTCGGGAGTAAGTCCTGGGTCTGGAAACTCTGTTTCTTGGGCTAAAACTCCTGTTCCGAGAGAGAACAGAAATACTAAAGTTATTATTAAAGATGTTGCTTTCATAGTATTAATAATAATTAATAATCTTCCTTTATTCTACCAGAAAACCGCCTCCGCCAAAAGGCGGATTGGCGATTTTCGGGCGGCTCGGTCTCTCAAACCGAGCACTAACCTGCTCCGGCGGTAGGACTCGAACCTCTAAACTTTCACTTCCCATCCAAGCGATTTCGTTGATAACTATATCTAAGGAATTGGAAGCCTGACAAGGAGAACTAAATAATAAAAATAAAAAGAATAAAAAAGAAACCAGGGAGACAAAAATTTTTTTCATATCAACCTTTTTTGACTGCCAGAGATTTTTAAGTGTTTGTAAGCCAAATTAGATACTACTCTTCCCCGGGGAGTTCTTTCAATGAAACCGAGTTGCATTAGATAAGGTTCATAAATGTCTAAGATTGTATCTTTTTCCTCTGAAACTGCTGCTGCTATTGCCTGAAGTCCAACTGGTCCTCCATTGAATTTTTTAATTATTGTCTCTAAAATTCGTCGATCTCCAGGTTCCAGACCTATTTCATCAATTTCCAAAAATTCCAAAGAAGATTTGGCAATCTCTTTTGTAATTACTCCCTTCCCTTCCACTTGGGCAAAATCTCTTACTCTTTTTAGAAGTCGATTAGCCACCCTAGGAGTAAAACGGGATCTTCTAGCAATAATCTCAAGAGCTTCAGGCTCGATTTCTACTTTTAAGATCTTAGCCGACCTTTGGATAATCTTTTCAATATCTCCAATTTTATAAAAATTAAGTTGGAAAATTGCTCCAAACCGAGATCTTAAAGGAGAGCTCAAAAGAGCAAGTCTGGTTGTTGCTCCAATCAAAGTAAAACGGGGAACTTTCAATTCCATTGTTCTGGCCATAGGACCTTTCCCCAAGATTAGATTCAATTTAAAATCTTCCATTGCCGGATAAAGATACTCTTCACAGATTTTATTAATTCGATGACATTCATCAATAAAAAGGACCTCCCCTTCATTAAGATTAGTTAAAATGGCGGCCAAATCTCCAGCTTTTTCAATAGCCGGGCCTGAAGTAGCTCGAATATTCGAATCTATCTCTTTAGCTACGATATAAGCAAGAGAGGTTTTGCCAAGCCCACTTCCTCCGTAAAATAAGAGATGTTCACAACAAGGCTCTCTTCTCTTTTTTGCTGCCTCAATGATTATTTTAAGATTTCTTTTTAATCTTTCCTGGCCAATAAAATCTGACCAAGCTTTTGGTCTTAAAGTCGAATCTAAGGCCTTATCTTCCTCAGTGGGGAGAGGAGAAGTAAGTTTTGGCATAGTTTATTTGTGCAGGGCTTGACAACTATTTAATAATCTGCTATAGTTTAAATAATAACGGGCCTTGGAGTTGGGGGCTCGGAGTTTCTCTCAGTTGGACGGTCTGGTGAGAACGAGACCGCTCCTCGGAAAAATTCTAAACTTTGCGTTCCTAAAACCTAAGTCAGCCCCCAGCCCCAGGGCCCTTTGTTATTCTCCAGTCACTCTTTCCACTTCCTCTAAGGTAGTAATTCCCTTAAGGAACTTCATCAACCCATCGCAATACATAGTGATCATTCCCTTTTTTATTGCTAATTCTCTTAAAGCGGAAATTGAAGGTGATGTTAAAATAAATTTTTCCATTTCGTCATCAATAAAAAAAGCTTCATAAATCCCGATTCGACCCCTGAAACCTGTAAAGTTACAATCTTTACAACCTTGAGCTTGAGGAATCTTTAACCCCTCTTTCAATTCAGGAATTTTTATTGTTTTAGGAACGGCTTTGAGTTCTTTTTTTATTTTTTTTAATAATTCTGAAGAAATAAGAACAAATTTGACACAGTTTCGGCAAACTTTCCTGACTAATCTCTGGGCAATGGCCATATTGATGGCCGGCGCTATGTTAATCGGTTTTTCTCCCAAAGCCTGAAGTCTGGCCACTGTACCGGCTGCATCATTAGTGTGTAAGGTAGTTAAAACTAAATGACCAGTTAGAGCGGCCTGAAGAGCGATTTGGGCAGTTTCCAAATCTCTAATCTCTCCAACCAAAACCACATCAGGATCCTGTCTCATAATCGATCTTAAACCTGAGGCAAAATCATATCCTTTTTTAGGGTTCACCTGAGTTTGAGATATTCCTTCTAAATGATACTCAATTGGGTCTTCAATTGTAATAATCTTAATTTCCGGCCGATGGATTCTCTTCAAAAAAGCATAAAGGGTGGTGGTTTTACCCGAACCGGTGGGGCCAGTGACAACAACCATTCCATTTGGTTTTTTAATTTCTTTTTTGAAAATTTCCAGTAAATCTTCCCTTAAACCCAAAACTTCAATTTCAATCAAACTTTTTGGGTTCAAAATCCTCATAACAATTGACTCTCCATATTCAGCCGGTAGAGCTGATGCTCTAATTTCTATTGAGGTTTTATCTAATAAAATTGAAAAACGACCATCTTGGGGACGGTCAGTAATATTTAATTTGATTCCAGAGAGAAGCTTAATTCGGGAAAGAAGAGTTTTATAGATTTCTTTTTGGAAAGCTAAGACATCTTGCAATACTCCATCAACTCTCAAGCGAATTTTTGTTTGATTTTCCTCAGGTTCAATATGGACATCTGAGGCATCGAGAGATATTGCTCCTCCTAAAATAATTTCTAAAAGTTCACTCACCTTACCTGCTAAAAATTTCTCAATTTTTTTCTTAAACTCAGGAACATTTTTAATCTCTTTTTGAATCTCAACTAATCTGGCTGGAGAAATTTCTATTTCTTTACTTATTTTTGGACGAGTTTCTTCCATAATTATTAAAATCAGTTAAGATATAAATAGTTTACCTTATTTTTTTCAGATGGTCAAATTTTTTAAGAAAAATAAAAGACTCGAAGTCCTGACCAAAAGTCCCACTCAGACTAAAAAATTAGGAAAGATTTTAGCTGGAGAATTTTTAAAAACCTCAAGAAAAAAGGCTTTAGTTCTTGGTTTAATCGGAGATTTGGGAGGCGGAAAAACTACTTTTTTACAAGGTTTTGCCAGAGGTTTAGGGATTAAAGAAAAAATTCTTAGCCCCTCTTTTGTCATAATGAAGAAGTTTAGAGTCCCAGTAGCCAATATTCCATGTCAAATATCCAATTTTTATCATTTCGACTGTTATCGGATTGAAAAACCAAAAGAAATTTTAAATTTGGGTTTTAAAGAAATTATCTCTGACCCCCGGAATATTGTTACTATTGAATGGGCAGATCACATTACCAAAATCTTACCCAAAGACACCAAAATTTTGAAATTTAAGTTTGTTGATAGAAAAACAAGAAAAATTACAATTGAAAACAAAGAATTGGATTAGAGGTTTTTATCTGTGATAAAATAAGAAAAATGAAAAAAAAGCGCTTAATTGTTATTGATAGTAATGCCCTAATTCACCGGGCCTATCATGCTTTACCTCTTTTAACTACCAAAAAAGGAGAGTTAGTTAATGCTATCTATGGTTTTTTATTAGTTTTTTTTAAAGCTCTTCGAGAACTTCAACCAGATTTTATTGTAGCCTGCTTTGATTTACCAGCTCCAACCTTTCGTCATAAAAAATTTAAGGAATACAAGGCTACCAGACCAAAAGCTCCGGACGAACTTTACAAACAAATCCCTAAAACAAAAGAAATCTTAAAAGCCTTTAATGTTCCGATTTTTGAAAAAGAAGGTTTTGAGGCTGATGATCTTATCGGGACTATTGCCCGATTAGCTCCCAAAAAACAAATTATCCCTGAGATCGAAACTATCATTTTAAGTGGTGATTTAGATACCTTACAGTTGGTTGATCCTTATACTAAAGTTTATACTTTAAGAAAGGGAATGAAAGACACAGTCTTGTATGATGAGAAAGCAGTCCAGGAAAGATACGGTATCCAACCCTCTCAACTGATTGATTTCAAGGCTTTGAAGGGCGATCCTTCAGATAATATTCCTGGAGTCCCCGGAGTAGGTGAAAAAACAGCAGCAAAACTCCTCCAAGAATTTGAGAATCTTAAAAATCTTTACAAGGAATTAAAAGAAAAAAGTGAAAAGGCTAAAAAATTAAAAAGCCATTTAAGAAAAGTGTTGTTAGAGTGTGAAGATCAGGCTTTTTTCTCAAAGATGTTAGCTAAAATTAAAAGGGATGTTGAAATTGATTTTGATTTTGAAAAATGTAATTGGAAAAAATACGATAAAGAGAAAGTAACCCAAATTTTAAAAGAATTTGAATTTTATAGTCTTTTAACCCGTCTACCATAGTCTCTCATTTTAGATGATTTTTATTTAGTAAATTAAGATTCTTTAAATGAATATCAAGCATTACTAATGACTCTTAAAACAAGGAAAATTGGGGCGAGAATTAAGAGTGTGATAAAATTAAAAAAGAGAAAATTATAAGGCAGTTGATGTGGTTTTGAAGTACAATAATTACTTTTTAAAATATAAAAAGTTTTAATTCACTTTTGTGTTTATTAGACTATTTAATTTTTTAGTAAAAAGAACCTATTACGGGATTGCTTTGGTGATTCCTGGTTTGATTTGGGCTGTTCTTGCGGCTGCTTTCGGTGGAATCCTTATTCTAAGCAAAGCTAATTTCACGGCTACCGGAACAGAAAAGATATTTACCTCCACCCTTTTTTTTTCAGTAATAGTGGCAGTTTGTATTGGTTTAGGTGAGTTCGGTCTTTTCAGGCTATTTGGTAAAAAATGGGAAAATAAAAATCTAAAAGCACTTAATAATAATATTATAAGAGGACAGATTAGATCTGATGTTCCTGATCAGACCCTTTTGGCAATTTACGATTCTTTTGACAAAACAACTACCTTTTTGACCAATATAAACTTGGGATTGGTAACTGGAGTAATAATCATTGTTGCATTAGCGGAATACCTAGTTTCCCATCAATTTACTAATGCCTTGGTTATATTAATCGGAGGATCTATTGCTGCTTTTGTTACTGTCATATTTAACGCTGTCTTTTGCACCGAAGTGATGTCTTCTCTCCGTAAAGAATGTAAAAATCTACTTTCCACAAGAAATGTATCCTTTAAAGAATACCCCCTAACTGATTTAAAGACTAAATTTAGACTTTTTATTTCATTAATAGTTTTGATATTATTGGTTATTTTTTTCCTTATTTATCCTCCGAAATTAAATTTGGTTATAATTTCTTTGGCTGGATTGATAATAATGATTATAGTGATTAATGCAATTTTTTCATCCTTTTATAGAGCCTTCGATGAGATTAAACAATCGGCAAAGAAATTAGAAATAGGAGAAAAAGCGATATTTTTTTCTGGGAGTACCGACAAAGAAATAATAGATCTTTCTAAAAGTCTTAATAAAACTGCTCAAAATATAAGAAATTATCAAAAAGAACTAGAGGAAGCTAAAACTGTTCTTGAGATAAAGGTAAAATCAAGAACAAAAGAGCTTAAGGAATTAGCCCAATCTCTAGAGGAACAAGTAAAACAAAGAACGAAAGAATTACAAGGAAGAGTTGATGAATTAGAAAGATTCCGTAGATTAACTGTAGGTCGAGAGTTAAAAATGCTTGAATTAAAAAAAGAGATTAAAGAATTAAAAGAGGAGTTGGAAAAACATGAATCCCATTAGGAGTTTCTAATAAGGTAAAGGATGAAAAACACTACTTTATTGAGTTATTTAGAATTATTAATTGCAAATGTAATCTGGGGTGGAACCTTTGTAGCTGCAAAACATGCCTTGGAAGCGATTTCTCCAATTTTGTTAGCTTTAACTAGATTTGTCATTTCTTCTCTACTTTTTCTACCAATAATTTATCTAGCTTGGAAAAAGGGGCAATATATCAAAAAAGAAGATTTTAAGACAATCATATTATTAGGATTGCTTGGGATTACATTTTACTTTACTTTTCAATTTTTGGGTTTAGAGTACACTACTGCCACTAATGCTTCTTTATTGATAGCTCTCATTCCAATTTTTACTTTATTCTTCTCAGCGAAAATTCTTAAAGAGAAATCTAGCCTTGGAAAGATAGGAGCTATAGTGATAAGTTTTTTTGGTGCTGGTTTAGTGATAATGAATGGTGCTTGGATATATCCATAAGGATGAATGACATAATAGGGGCCTTATTCATATTCTCAAACGTTATTTATTGGTCTCTCTATATAGTGATCGGTAAGAAAATCCTAAAGAAATATTCTGCAGAACTTGTAACCTCTTATACGGTCATCTTTGGTACTCTCTTAATGATTCCAACCGCAATTTTATGGGGAAATTTAAGTGAAATTACGAACCTTAATTTATCCTATTGGATTTCTATTCTCTATTTAGGAATATTGGGATCCTTTGTTGGATTTTTTTGTGGTATCACGGGTTAAAATACGTCGAAGCTTCAACAGCTTCGGTGTTCATATATTTGATACCTCTTGTAACAATAGTTCTAGCAAGTTTGTTATTAGATGAGATGATTACTCCCTATATTCTAATTGGAGGAATAATGATAATTTTTGGAGTCTTTCTTACTACGAGATATTAAAAAAAGATTTCGGGCAATAAAAAGCTTGTGGAAAATAATTTAGCGAAGCTTTTAAATATGGTAAAATAAAATATGTTTCATTAGAGCTTTCTAACGAATAAAGGTCGAGAATAATAAATTCAAAGAAAATAAATTATGGACAAAAAAAGTATTATTGGTTTGACAATAATACTTCTGATTGCAATTGTGGTTGGCGTTTGGGTTTGGACAACACCAGAAGAGGAAGAAGCCCCTCCTGTTACCCCAGAAGAAAAGGAAATAGAAGTTAAATTAAAGATGGGAGTGAGTCATAGTATAAACAAAGATCCGAAAACAGCAATTCAAGAGGCGTATAGTAAAATGACGGACCAACTAGAGGGAGAAAAGCCAGCCTTTGTCATTCTTACTTCCACAGTAGGTTATGACCAAGAAGAGGTTTTAGTAGAGGTAAATCGACTTCTTCCTGGAACAAAGATATATGGTTATACTTCATTGTTAGGAATAATGACCAAGGAAGGTTTTCATATCGGTGAAGGAGTTGCTGAGGGATATGTCTTAAGCTTAACAGGCTTTTCCTCCGACGAAATGGTGTTTGGAGTAGGTGCCTGTAATCTAGATGAAGTGGCTTCATCTCAAGAGGCAGGGAGAGTGGCAATTACCAGAGCAATTGAAAACGCTGGCAAGACCAAGGAAGATAGGCCTAAAATAGTGCTTATGAGTACCTCTCCTTTTGGAATAGGAGAAGAACTTGTAATAGCTGGAATAGAGAGTGTCCTGGGCGAAGAAGTTCCTCTGGCCGGTGGTGGAGCTGCTGCCGGGTATTCGGATCTTGTCAGTGGCGGTTCAGTAGTGTTTGCTAACAATAAAGTATATGAAAGAGGATTGGTAGTTGCTCCGATTTATACTGATTTAAAAATTGGCCACGCATTTCTCTCTGGATTTAACCCAACTGGCAAGAAAGGAATAGTAACTAAATTTAGAAGAGATGATAAAGGACTCCATATTGTTGAATTTGATGGACAACCTGCGGCCAGAGTATACAATGACTGGCTCGGAGGATTATTCGATGAGTATTTGGGTACTTCCGAGATGTTTTTAGGTGAAGCGGTTAATCACACCTTTGGAATAAAGATAATTGAAACTGGTGGGTTTAGTAACTGGCAAATGATAGTTCCCTTCCATTTTAATCCCGACGATAGTATAACTGTTGGGGCTGTTGCCGAAGAAGGAACCGAGTTACATTTATTAGAGAGTAATCCGGAATTATTTATTCAGAGAGCGGCTCTCACTGTCAGATTGGCTCGAAGCAGGGGAGAAATTACCGAGAAAGAAATTGCCGGAGTAGTATTGGATCAGTGTGGAGGAACTTTGTTAGGTATTCCCGAAGGTATTACTGGTTGGAATGAAATGGTCTCTCAGATCGTTTCAGCTGGAGGAGACAATCCCTTTCTGGGAGTATCTAATTTAGGACCTTATGGAAATTTCAGCGGGGTAGGAAACAGATATGGAGAAGTGACAGCTTCGGTAATAATTTTTAGTAAAGATTAAAGTATTTGTTAGATAACCCGGTAAGAGTGTCAAAATAAAGACTTCAATACTGGAGTAAGTTTTTGAATTTCTGTATTTGTAGAATTTGGTCGTACATTATGTCTTAGCAAAGATAGACACGCAAGATCCAAAGAATAAGTGGAAAAAATATATTTTAAGTCGAAATAATTCTTAATGAAGCTCAAAACAAAACTTATCGTTTATATAGTTCCTTTGGTTCTTTTTGTCTCCTTATCTTTTTTAGCCTTTTACATCTACAGATCAAATGATTTTATAAAGAAGGAGTTAACAGATTTTGGTTTCCATTTAGCAAGAGACCTGTCTTATGCTTCTGAGCTCGCTGTAGCTTCGGAAGACCCTGTTCTTTTACAGCCGTCTTTTGTTGGTACTTTTAGAGAAAAGGATGTTGTCTTAGTTACGGTTTACAACAAAAAAGGCTACATTATTTCTTTTAAGGAAAAGGTGGAGATTGAAGAGGAGATTCCCAGAGATGTTATGGAAGAATTAATAAGAGAGAAAAAGGCGTTGAAAAGAAGTGGTTATACCCAAAAAGGAGAGGAAATCTATAACTTTTATTCCCCTATATTAATAAGCGAGACATTAGCTCCTACCCCTACGGCTGAGGTGGGAAAATTAATTGGTTTTGTTAGGGTGGGGCTATCATTAGAAAAGGTTAGGACTCAGAGTAGCGAAATACTAACCCTCGGTCTATCTATAACTGCTTTGGTTATTATCTTGGGAATTTTCATACTGTTTTTTTTAGCTGAAAATCTAACAAAACCCATTGGTTTACTTACCAAAGGAGCAGAAACTGTTACCAAAGGAAACTTGGATTATCGACTGAGGATAAAGACCGGCGATGAGATCGAACAGTTAGCTCAAGAATTTAATAGAATGACTGGAAGCTTAAAGGAATCTAGGAACGAATTAGAAGAAGCTAAAGCATCGCTTGAAATAAAAGTTAAAGCAAGAACAGAGGAATTAGAAGAGTTGACTAAAAGTTTAGATGAGCAGGTTAAAGAAAGAACAAAAGAGCTTCACCAAAGAGTAGAGGAATTAGAAAGATTCCAAAAATTGACCATAGGTCGGGAATTAAAAATGGTAGAGTTGAAAAAAGAAATAGAAAGATTAGAAAAAGAGTTGAAAATAAAAGACCAGAAGAAATAAATTTAAAAGAAAATAAATATGATCAAAAAAGAAGAAATAAAAAAATCATGCAAATTATGAATCAAGAACTCACCAAAGAAACTGCCAAACAACTAATGAAAATCGAGGGTGAAGTAAGAGGAGTGACCTTTAAGACTGATACCGAGTATATTTTAAAAGAAAAAGGAGAAGAGGATTTAAATCAGTTGGAAGAAGAGCTGGAGAAATTAGGTTATCCAATAAAATACAAAGAAATTAAAACCATGGCTTTTTATCCAGTAGGGTTAAGAGCCCTTTCTCTATTAGCTACCAAGAAAGTTTTTAATTTTGATAATGAGAAGATTAGGGAAATGGGACTTTTTGCTACAAAAGTTTCCTTAATTGTTAAGCTTTCCCTAAAATATTTTTTTTCTCTTCAAAGAGTTTTCTTCAAAGAGGCCCCCAAAATGTGGAAGAAGCATTGGACAGTGGGAGAACTAATCCCGGTTGAACTAAATGAGGGGGGAAAATATGGTATTTTAAGATTGAAAAATTTCGATCTCCACCCCATTTATTGTTACTATCTAGGAGGTTATTTTTGCGGGATTTTACAAATGATGATAAAGACTCCTAAAATAACCTTTGAAGAAACTAAATGCACTTTTAAAGGAGATGAATATCATGAATATTTACTAAAATGGCAATGAAAGAAAACAAAGGCGAGAAAAAAATTTCTATTCTACTTGAAGACCTAAATTCTCTTGAAAGCTATGCTAGAGATTTATTTTCTTTTCTACCTCTACCGGTCTGTCTTGTGAGTTCAATCGGTATAATTTTAGAAGCCAATCCTGCTTTTGAGAGAATCTCTGGTTATAAAATAGAGGAAATTATTGGAAAGCCTATTGAGAGTATTTTTGATAAAGGAGAGATCGAAGAGTTATCTAGAGCAACCTTTGAAAAAGGTTTTGTTGAAGGAAAAGAAATTAATATTTTTACAAAAGAAAAAAAGAAAATTCCAATAAGTGCCTCTACTACACTGAGAAAGAGCGAAGAAGGAGAAATCATTGGCTACTTTATTGGATTTTTTGATTTTACTGACATTAAAAAAACAGAAAGAGAACTTGGAAATGCTCAGACCGCTCTTTTAAATATGCTCGAAGATACTGAAAAGGAAAGGGAAAAAGCTGAGGAAGAAAAAAATAAAACTCTGGCAATTATTACTAATTTTACTGATGGCCTTTTTGTTTTTGATAAGGAGAATAATCTCTTACTAATTAATCCCCAGGCCGAAGATTTTTTAAAGGTTAAAGCCGAAAAAATAGTTAGCAGACCCATTTCGGAGCTTAGCAAAATTCCAGTCCTTAAATTATTAATAAATCTTTTTGGTAAGAGGATTAAGAAAATTTTTAGAAAAGAATTTTCATTAAATGAAAATTTGGTTTTAGAAGTTACAACCGTCCCGTTGATAAGAGAAAGAAAAAAAGTAGGAAACTTAGTTACTTTACACGATATCACTAGAGAAAAAATGATTGAGAGAATGAAAACCGAATTTGTCTCAATTTCTGCTCACCAACTGAGAACCCCACTCTCGGCAATTAAGTGGACTTTGAGAATGTTGCTGGATGGAGATTTGGGGAAAATAACCAAAGAACAACAAGATTTTATTAGAAAGACCTACAAATCGAACGAGAGAATGATAAAATTAATTAACGATCTTTTAAATGTTACAAGGATCGAGGAAGGAAGATATCTCTACAACCCTATTTTTACTGACATTGAATCAATTGTTCAATCTGTGATAAATTCTTATAAAGATGAAATTAAAAATAAAGGACTCAAGTTTGAATTTAAAAAACCAAAAAAGAAACTACCCAAGGTCAGGGTAGATATAGAAAAAATTGAGCTGGCCATTCAAAATATTCTCGATAATGCTGTAAGATATACTTTACCCGGAGGAAAGGTGACAGTTTCTTTAAAACATGGTAAAAAGGAAATAGAGTTCTCAGTGAAAGATACAGGCATAGGAATTCCCAAAGATCAACAGAATAGAGTATTTACCAAATTCTTCAGAGGTGCTAATGCAATAAGAATGGAAACAGAAGGAACAGGTCTTGGTCTCTTTATCACCAAAAATATTATTGAAGCTCATAAAGGTCGAATTTGGTTTAAATCGAAAGAAAGGGAAGAAACAACTTTTCATTTTACTTTACCTGTAAAAAACAGTTTGAAGAATTTTTAAAAGAGATTTAAAATATAAATATATTAATATGGCAAAAAAAATTTTATTAGTCGAAGACGAGAAGATTATGATAGATCTCCTCCAGAAAAAACTAATCCAGGAAGATTATGAGGTTTCAGTGGCAAGAGATGGAGAAGAGGGACTTAGAATGATGAGAGAGACAAAGCCCGATCTTATTTTACTGGATATTGTTATGCCAAAAATGGGAGGATTTGAAGTGATGGAGGAAATGAATAAAGATCCGGAATTAAAGAGAATCCCCGTGATTATTATTTCCAACTCCGGCCAACCAGTTGAACTTGATCGAGCAATAAAATTGGGGGCTAAAGATTGGTTAATCAAGACCGAGTTTGACCCTCAGGAGGTAATTGATAAAGTAATTAAACAAATAGGAAAGTAAAAAGCGAATCCGAAATTCTAAATCTGATTGAGGCATTAGAAAATTAGAATTTAACAAATTTATGGCAAAGACTATTTTAATCATCGAAGATGACAAATTCCTCCGAGTTCTAATTGCCAGAAAACTTACAAAGGAAGGTTTTGAGACTTCTGAGGCAATTGATGGCGAGGAGGGGATAAAAAAAATTAAAGAGGAAAAGCCAGATTTGGTTTTACTCGATCTTATTTTACCAGGAATTGATGGTTTTGAAGTTTTATCCAGAATGAAGGAAGATCCAAGCTTAGCTCAAATTCCAGTAATTATCTTATCTAATCTTGGTCAGCGAGAGGATGTTGAGAAAGGGCTTAAGATGGGAGCGATTGATTATTTAATTAAAGCCCATTTTACTCCCAGAGAAATCATTGACAAGGTCAAAGCCGCCCTAAAGTAGATGTTAGATGTTGGGTTTTAGGTGATAGATTTTGAGCGATATTTTTTGATTTTTTAGCTAATATCTATAATCTAATATCTACAATCTAAAATTATGCCCGAGCTTCCCGAAGTTGAAACAACTGTAAAAGATTTAAATAAAAAGGTCCTTGGAAGGACCTTTATTGATATTTGGTCAGATTTTAAAAAACAAGTGAAAAAACCTAAAAATTTCGAGCAATTTAAAAAAGAAATTAAAGGAAGAAAAATTGAAAAAGTTAGAAGGAAAGGCAAAAATATTCTTTTCGATCTTTCGGACAGCAAAACCTTATTAATTCACCAAAAACTAACCGGGCATCTTTTAGTTGGATATTGGATATTAGATAATGGATATTGGAGACCGAAAGTTAAAGGACCTTTGGAAGAAAAGATTAACACTTTCATTCATTTATTATTTACTTTTGATAACGGTCAAATGTTAGCTCTTTCTGATCTAAGAAAATTTGCCAAAATAGAATTATGGGATAGAAAAAACTTAAAAAAGGAGCTTAGCTCCTTGGGTCCCGAACCTTTAGTAAAGGATTTTACTTTTCAGAAATTTAAGGATGTGCTTACTGGGAAAAAAGGGAAAATAAAACAAATTCTAATGAACCAGGAAGTCATTGCCGGAATTGGAAATATTTATTCAGATGAAATATTGTTTGAGGCAAGAATTCATCCTTTGAAAGAGGTTCCAAACTTAAATAAAGATGAATTTAAAGAGATTTTTCGGGCGATAAAAAAAATTTTAAAAAAGGCAGTCAAACTCCGGGGAGAGAGTATTTCTGATTTTCGGGATATAGGAGGCCGTCGAGGTTTTTTTGATGAGTATCGAAAAGTTTATCGAAAAGAAGGCCAAAAATGTAGTCGCTGTGGAGCAATTATTAAAAAAATAAAAATAGCTGGCCGATCAGCCCATTTCTGCTCCAAATGCCAAAAGTTATGATTATTTTTCTTTATGGTGAGGACACTTACAGGTCGCGTCAGAAATTGAATGAAATTATCGAACATTACAAAAAAATCCACAAAAGTGGACTAAATTTAAAATACTTCGATTTTAAAAAAGACAGTTTTGAAGATTTTCGGGATTCTTTTCGGTCTTTTACAATGTTTGATGAGAAAAAACTGATGGTTTTAAAGAACGTTTTTCTAAATTCAAAAATTGAAGATGATTTTTTAAATTTTTTAGAAAATCTTTCGGATTCAAAAGACCTAGTCTTATTCTATGAAGAAAAAATAGACGAGAAGAGGCCGCTTTTCAAGCTTTTTAAAAAATATGGAAAATCTCAGAATTTTGAGTTATTAAAAGGAAAAGCTCTAAAAAATTGGGTAAAAAGAGAGTTTAAAAAATGTTCAACCCCGCATCAAGGTAGGTCAGGTCTCGGGCGGGCAAAGATTACACCAGACGCTTTAGAACTGTTTATTAGTTATGTTGGGAATGACTTATGGCAGATGGCAAACGAGATAAAAAAATTAGTTAATTACAAAAATAAAAAGAAAATTGAGATAAAGGATATTTCGGCTTTAGTTAAGCCAAAAATTGAGACAGATATTTTTAAGACAATCGATGCCATCGCCTCCAAAAATAAAAAAGAAGCTCTTTTATTAGTTAAGAAGCATCTGGAAAAAGGAGATTCCCCTTCTTATATTTTAGCAATGATAAATTTTCAATTTCGCAACCTTTTGGTTATTAAAGATCTTATCGAAAAAGGGAAATCTTTAAATGCGATTTTTAAAGAGGTTGATCTCCACCCCTTCGTTATTAAAAAAAGTTACGCTCTTTCAAAGAAATTTAAATTTGATGAATTAAAAAAAATCTACCAAAAGATTTTTCAGGCAGATCTGGATATTAAAACCGGGAAAATAGATTCAAAGGCGGCCTTGGAGACGCTTCTTATTAAGATTTAGCTAACTGATTTATTAATTAATTTAGTAATTCTTGATTTTTTTCTAGCGGCAGTGTTTTTCTTAATTATGCCTACTTTTGCTGCTTTATCTAAAATTTTGAAGATTTTGGGTAAAAGTAATTTAGCCTCCTCAATTTTTTTCTGGGAAAGTAAATTTTTAATCTCTTTTAGAAGATTTTTTATTTTCCTCTTGTGAATTAAATTCCTAACTCTTCTTTTTAAGCTTTGTCGAATAGCTTTTTTCGCTGATTTTTTAATTGCCATAATAAAAATTTATTTTAAAACTTTAGATTTTTTATTAAGTCCCTGATTTCAGCTGCCCTTTCAAAATCTAAATTCTTGGCAGCTGTTTTCATTTCTTTCTCTAAAAGTTTTACATCTCCAATCTGTCCAAACTCCGCTTTTATCTCTTTTTTTCTTGAAACAAAAGGCCAATCTCTTATTTCCTTGATAATTGGTTTGGGGACAATTTTATGAATTTTATTATATTCTATTTGAATTTTTCTTCTTCTTTTTATTTCATCGATAGCTGCTTTCATTGATTTTGTAATTTTATCAGCATACAAAATTACTTGGCCTTCAATGTGGCGGGCGGCGCGCCCCATTATCTGAATTAAAGTTGTTCCCGATCTTAAAAATCCCTCTTTATCAGCATCTAAAATCGCCACCAATGCTACTTCTGGAAGATCCAGCCCCTCTCTCAAAAGATTAATTCCAACTAAAACATCATATTTTCCTTCTCTAAAATCTTTAAGAATTCGAGGTCTTTCCAAAGTCTTCACTTCGGCATGAAGCCACTTAGTAGAAATTCCGCTTTCAGCTAGGAAATCTGCTAATTCCTCGGCCAACCTTTTTGTTAGAGTCAAAACTAAGGTTCTTTGTTTTTCTCCCGATCTCTTTTTGATTTCCTCAATTAAATCTCTAACCTGATTTTTGGTTGGTTTAATTGTAATCGAAGGTTCCAAAAGTCCGGTTGGTCTTATTAATTGTTCAATAATATATTTTTTTCCGGCTTTACCCTGAGCTTGCCGAAGGGTTCTTTTTCTCTCGAAATCGGAAGGCGTTGCTGAAACATGAATTACCTGATTAATCTTTTTTTCAAACTCTTCGAATTTTAAAGGTCGATTATCTAAAGCCGAAGGAAGTCTGAAGCCATACTCAATAAGGGTTCTTTTTCTTGACCTATCTTGATTATACATTCCGTGGAGTTGAGGTAAAGTCTGGTGGGATTCGTCAATGAAAATCAGGAAATCTTTAGGATAATAATCAATTAGGGCGTAAGGGGGTTCGCCTGGTTTTCTAAATTCAAGATGTCTTGAATAATTTTCAATTCCATGACAGAAACCCGTTTCTCTCAGCATTTCCAAATCATAATTTGTTCTTTGTTCTAACCTCTGAGCCTCTAATAATTTTTTTTCTCTTTTTATTTTTTTTAATTGCTCTTGCAACTCCAATTTTATATTCTCAATAGAAATTTGTAGTTTTTCCTGGGGAGTAACCCAAAAATGGGCGGGAAAGATTTTGAATTTTGAATTTTGAATTTTGAATTTAGGATTTAGAGAGGCTGGAGAGACAGAAATTTTATCTATTTCATCACCAAAAAATTCAATCCTTAAAATCTCTTTTCCGGTAACGGAAAAGATTTCGACGATACTCCCTCGAACTCTAAAAGTTCCGGGTTTAAAATCTATATCATTTCTCTGATATTGCAAATTTGTTAAATGAGAAAGAAAACTTTTTCTTTTTATTTTTTTACCAGATTTTATTTCTAAAGAAACTTTCTGATAAATTTCTGGCGATCCAATATTATAAATACAAGAGACTGAAGCGACAATGATAATATCTTTTCTAGTTAATAAATCCTGAACAGCGGCATGTCTTAGTCTATCAATTTCTTTATTAATCTTGGCATCTTTTTCAATATAGGTGTCAGTCTGGGGAATATAAGCTTCGGGTTGATAATAATCATAATAGGAAACAAAATAATGGATTGCATTTTTTGGAAAAAATTCCTTAAATTCCTGATAAAGCTGAGCGGCTAAACACTTATTATGCGATATGACGAGGACCGGTTTTTGAATTCTTTCAATGGCATTCGACATTACAAAAGTTTTGCCAGATCCGGTTACTCCTAATAAAACCTGGTGTTTTGTTCCGGCTTTTAGATTTTTCGTCAATTTTTTAATTGCCTGAGGTTGATCTCCAGTTGGTTTGAATTTTGAGTAAAGTTTAAACTTCATGATATAATAAATTAATGATAAGCTATTTAGAGGGCAAAATTATCTTTAAAGGAGAAAAGTTTATAATTTTAGATGTTGGAGGAGTTGGTTATAAAGTTTTTTTATCTAAAAAAACCCTTTTAAAGATACCAAAAATTAGGGAATCTCTCAAGCTTTTTTGTTTTCTTAATGCAAGGCAGAACATTTTAGATTTATATGGATTTTTGAGCTTCGGAGAGCTTAAATTTTTTGAGTTTTTAGATGAGATTCCCAGTATTGGTCCAAAAGCCGCCCTGGAAATTTCCTCAATTGCTCCTTTGGAAAAAATAAAAGAGGCAATTGAGAAAGAGGATGAAAAAATCATCAAAGAGATTTTTAATATTGGAAAGAAAAAGGCTCAAATGATTATCCTAGCATTATCAAGGAAGATTAAAAAAGCAATACCTAAAACAAAAGTTCTAAAAGATGAAGCCTTTCAGGCTTTAATAAATCTTGGTTTTTCTCCTCAAAAAGTAAAATGGGCTCTATCCAAAATTCCAAAAGAAATAAAAAATACTGAGCGGAAAGTAAAAGAAGCCCTAAAGATTTTAGGAAAATGATTCTTAATGTTTTCCGAAAATTCGTTCCCTCCTTTTTAATCGATTGGTATCACTTTTTACTGCCTGCCTTAAGTGCTTTTTTATATCGATTTCCTTCAAAAAAAATGATTGTCATTGGTGTTACCGGTACCAGTGGTAAATCTACAGTAGTTAATCTAACGACTAAGATCTTGACCGAGGCAGGATATAAAGTTGCCTCTTTATCTTCTATAAAATTTAAAATTGGACAGAAGATCTGGCCCAATACTTTAAAAATGACTATGCCCGGTCGCTTAGAGCTTCAGAAATTTCTAAGAAAAGCCCTGGATGCTAATTGTCAATATGTTGTTTTGGAAGTAACTTCTGAGGGAATTAAGCAACATCGTCATAGATTTATTGATTTTGATGCAGCAGTATTTACTAATTTGACCCCTGAACATATTGAAGCCCATGGCTCATTTGAAAAATATCGAGATGCCAAAGGGAAACTATTTAATACCCTAAATAAAAAAAATAGTGTTTCTATAATAAACATTGATGATTCTAATACTGAGTACTTTTTAAAATTTCCAGTAGATAGAAAATATAAATACGGATTCAAAGAAATAATTACTCCTAATTCCCGATTATCAGTCAGCAATTGTCTTTCCGGCTCTAATGGAATAAGTTTTGAAGTAAATAATATAAAATTTAATCTCTGTTTACTCGGTGAATTTAATATTTACAATTCTTTGGCAGCAATTTGTGTTGGATTATCTCAAGGAATTAATGTAAAAACTTGCAGGTCGGCTTTAGAAAAAATCAGGAAAATTCCAGGAAGAATGGAAATAGTGGTTGAAAATCCCTTTAAGGTTTTCGTTGATTATGCCATTACCCCGAATGCTTTAGAGAAAGTCTATCAAGTCATTCAAAAGTCAAAAGTCAAAAGTCAAAAGTCAAAAGTCATATGTGTTTTAGGAGCTTGTGGGGGTGGCCGTGATAAATGGAAAAGACCTGTTCTTGGAGAATTAGCAGCTAAATATTGTAATCAGGTGATTGTTACTAATGAGGATCCCTATGATGAAGATCCAATGGAGATAATTGAACAGATAGTTAAAGGAACAGGAGGTAAAGCAAAAAAAATTTTAGATAGAAGAAAGGCAATTCGAAAAGCTCTCAAAATCGCTAAACCCGGAGATGTTGTAGTAATTACCGGCAAGGGTTGTGAATCCTGGATATGTATTAAAAATGGTAAGAAAATTCCCTGGGATGACAGAGAAGTGGTTAGAAAAGAATTTGAAAATCTCAATTTATGAAAAAATACAAAATTTTAGAACATAAAGCTGATTTAAAAATAAGAGCTTCTGGCAAAACAAAAGAGAAGCTTTTTTTAAATATGCTTTTTGGAATGGCTGAGAGTCAAAGAGCTGAAATTAAACGTAAAAAGAAAATAAAAAGAGAAATCAAAATAAAGTCTCTTGATTTTGCTGCTCTTTTAGTTGATTTTTTGAGCGAAGCTCTTTATTTAAGTCAGGTAAACAAAGAAGCTTATTCCAGTGTTAAGTTTACTAAACTTACTAATAAAGAAATCGACGGCGAATTAATCGGCCAAAAAGTTGAAAGGTTTGGTGAAGACATAAAAGCAGTCACCCATCATGATTTAAATATTCATCAAAGAAAAGACGGAATTTGGGAGGCAACAGTGCTTTTTGATATCTAAGAAAAATGTTTTAAAATAAAAGAAGAGGATGATGTCTTCTAACAAAGAAATTGCTCAAGAGGTAAAGGCAGAGATAAAGAGAATGATTGATTGGATGACCGTTCAAAAATTAGATGATGAACAAGTAATTAAAGTAGGGGAAGTGCTATTCGACTTTCAACAAACAATTTTTGTTACGGGTTTGGGTAGGTCCGGGTTTGATGCTGGTGCCTTTGGAATGAGATTAGCTCAGTTGGATTATAACGCCCGGATTTTAAGAGAGATCACTGCTCCACCCGTTAAAAAAGGTGATTTACTCATTGTCGTTTCAGGAAGCGGAGAACATGAAATCGAACAGACGAGAATAGCCCGAGAAATTGGAGCAAAGGTAATAGCAGTTACTTCTCAAATTGACTCAACTTTAGCAAAACTCGCAGATATAATATTAGTTGTTCCTGGAAGATCAAAAGAAGAGAGCGCATCTTCGAGTTATAAAGAAAGAAGAATGAAAGGGCTTCCAATATTTCCTTTGGGGACTGCCTTTGAAGTTTTTGCAATGATAGTGTTAGATGCTATAATTAGCCACTTAGCTGTAATGAAAAAAAAGACAGACGAGGATTTACAAAAAAGACATCAAAGGATACAATAAAATTTTTACTTTCTTCTTTGTTTTCATTAATCCTTTAAAAAGGATTCCATAGCGCCAAAAGGCGCTTTTTTATTTACAAATAAGCAAATTTAGTCTAAAATCAAAATACCTATATGATTACGAAGCAAAATTTTAAAAAAATTACAGATTATTTATGGGAGATTCCAAAGAGTTTTAGGCCAGATATGAGAGTTCCGGCTAGAGCTTATGTTTCAGAAAAAATGTTAGAAGAAAGTTTTAGAGATAAATCTCTTGAACAGATAGTGAATGTTTCAACTTTACCCGGAATTCAAAAATACGCCTTGGCGATGCCAGATATGCACGAAGGTTATGCCAGTCCAATTGGGGGAGTAGCGGCAATCAGCATTCCCGATGGGGTCATTTCACCTGGAGTTTGTGGTTACGATATTAACTGCGGTATGAGGCTATTAAAATCAGAGCGTTCAGGAAAAGAAATCAAACCTCATTTAGAAGATTTAGCAACTGAAATTCAAAGAGAAATTCCCTCTGGCTTAGGGAGAGGAAGAAAAATAAAATTAGATATTTCTCAAATTAATAAAATTTTAGAACAAGGGACTCACATTTTATTAAAACAAGACTACGGAGAGAAAGAAGATGTTGAGAATTGTGAGGCCAGCGGAAAGTTAGATTGGGCAGACGCTTCAGCCGTCTCAAATCATGCTAAAAACAGAGGGAGAGGCCAGGTTGGGACCCTTGGGAGCGGCAATCATTTCTTGGAGATTCAAAAAGTAGAAGAAATTTTTGATGAAAAAATAGCTAAAACTTTTGGTTTATTTAAAGACCAAATTGTATTAATGATTCATACCGGCAGCAGAGGACTTGGCCATCAAGTTTGTACTGATTACTTAAGAACAATGATTCCTGCTATGTATAGATACAAAATAAAGGTGCCAGATAGAGAATTTGCCTGCGTTCCATTTAACTCTTCAGAAGGCCAGAGATATTTTGCAGCTATGGCTGCTGCTGCAAATTATGCTTGGTCAAATCGGTATATGATTGCTCATTATATGAGAAAAGCCTGGAAAAAAATATTAGGGGAAAAAGAAAAACTTGAATTATTGTACGATGTAGCTCACAACATTATTAAGAAAGAAAAATATGTAATTAATGGAAAAGAAACTGAACTCATTGTTCATCGAAAAGGTGCCACTCGAGCCTTTCCCCCTGGTCATCCTGAAATCCCCGAAAAATACCGAGAAGTTGGCCAGCCAGTCTTAATCCCTGGAAGTATGGGTACGGCCTCCTATGTTTTAGCGGGAACAAAAGAAGGAGAAGAAGCTTGGTTTAGCACTTGCCATGGGGCTGGGCGTACAATGTCCAGACGGGCAGCAATAAGAAGAATCTCAGGACATGAGGTTGTTAGAAAATTAGAATCAAAAGGAATTATTGTGAAGTGTTGGAGTTTAAGAGGAATTGCTGAGGAAGCTCCAATGGCCTATAAAGATATTGATAGCGTGGTTGAGGTTGTCCACAAAGCAGGTTTATCTAAAAAAGTGGCAAGACTTGTACCCTTAGCAGTGATTAAAGGAGAATAAATATTAGAAAAAATTAAATCTCAGATTCAAAAACATAAATGAATAAATTTCTCTTACATTTTTATTTGAGAAACCAAATTCATGATTCGGAGAAAGAGACTACCAAAGTCTCTAAGAAAATTCATTCGCAAGGAAAAAGCCCGGATTCGCCGGGAAGTTTTGGATTTGAAAGAGCAGGAAAGATTAATTCAGGAGCTCTACAAAAAATTTTTTGAAAATTTAAAAATTAAGAAAAAATGAAGACTCAAGAGATTTATAATTTAGCAATAAAAATGGGAATTGAAGCTGATTTTAGAGGAAGAGAAGGGATAGAAAGACTTTTGAAAAGGAAAAGGAAAAAATACGAGAGATTGACCGAAAAAGAGAAAAAGGAATTCGATATGGAGGCTTTAGAAAATCCATTTTTAGATTCAAGAATTTTATATATCGCAGAAGATAGAGAAATAAAGAAGATTTTAGTTGGAATTGATGTTGAGCCAGCTGAAATTTTATTGGCAAAAGAAATTGGAGAAATAGATTTAGTAATTTCTCATCACCCATTGGGAAAGGGCTTAGCTCATTCGTCTGATGTGATGGAATTACAATGCGATGTCTTAAATTTATATGGGGTGCCGATCAATATTGCTGAAGGCTTAATGAAAGAGAGGATTTCAGAAGTTGCTCGGGGAGTAAACGCTGCTAATCATCAAAGAACGGTTGATGTAGCTAAGATTTTGGGATTTAATTTAATATGTTTACATACTGCCTGTGATAATTTAGCTGCTAAATTTTTAAAAGATAAAGTTGAAAAGGAAGATAGTTTGATGAGAATTGAAGATTTATTAAATCTTTTTAAAGAAATTCCGGAATACAAAGAAGCGATGAAATTTGGAGCAGGACCAAAGATCTTTGTCGGAGATAAAGAAAGAAGATGTGGAAAAATAGCAATCACTGAGATAACTGGAGGCACTGAGGGCTCTTCAAAACTTTATGAGAAAATGGCGATTGCTGGAATTGGAACAATTGTTGGTATGCACATTTCAGAAGAACATAAAAAAGAAGCCGAAACCGCTCATATCGATGTAGTTATTGCAGGGCACATGAGCTCTGATTCTTTGGGGGTGAATTTGTTTTTAGATGAGTTAGAAAAAAGAGGAATTGAAATTGTTCCCTGTAGTGGTCTTACTCGGATTTCACGAAACAAATAAAGCTATATTTAGTTTAATTATACCGCTGGCTAAAAAGCCAGTTTTTTGTTAAAATTTCAAGATATGCCAAGAGTTGGTATTGCCACAATTCCATTAGATTATGGAAAATGTCCTTATTGGTTGTTTAGGAGGATGAAAAGATTGGCTCGGGGAATAACCATAGCGATTGTGGAAGAATTTGGGGTAGAAGAATTTTTAAGAAGGATATCAGACCCAATTTGGTTTCAAAGTTTTGGTTGCGTACTTTCATTTGATTGGAACTCGAGCGGGTTAACTACTATTACTATGGGAGCCCTAAAAGAGGGACTTCGAGGGCTAGAATTTGACCTTGGTCTTTTTGTTTGTGGGGGAAAAGGGAAAACTTCAAGGAAGACTCCCGAACAGATTCAAAATTGGGGGGAATTCTTGGGTCTATCTCTCCAGCAGATCGATAAGCTTGTTTATGCTTCAAAAATATCCGCAAAAGTAGATAGTTCTTGTTTACAAGACGGCTTTCAAATTTACCACCATAATTTAATTTTCACAAAATCTGGAAAATGGTGTGTCGTTCAGCAAGGGATGGCTCCTGAGGCCCAAAAAGCTCGCCGTTATCATTGGTCATCCTCACATGTTAAAGATTTTGTTGAAGAGCCGCATTCAGGAATTATTTCTGATATTAAAATTAAACCATTAAATTTAACCGCCAAAGAAAGTAGTGAAAATAGGGAAATTAGTGCTGCTTTAGTAAAAGAGGAACCAAAGACTTTTTTAAGAGATTTTAAAATGGTTTTAAATAAACCGGGCGATGCCTTAATTAAAAAACAAAGATTAGGAAATCTCACTTTAATGGAGCTTAGAGATATTGAGTTCCACTGGCATCCAATCCTGAGAGAAAAATTTGATTTAAAAAGATTAAAGAAAATTATTGAAAAAATTCACTTTCTCAACCCAGAAAATTTTGAACATTTGTTATCAATCAGGGGAGTAGGACCAAAAACAATAAGAGCTTTATCTCTTGTTTCCGAAATAATTTATGGAGCAAAGCCATCTTATGAGGATCCAGCAAGATATTCCTTCGCCCATGGAGGGAAAGATTATGTTCCCTACCCTGTTGATAGAAAAACTTATGATAAAACTATTGAGGTCTTGGAAAAAGGAATTAAAAGAAGTAAAATAAGTAATAAAGAAAAACTGGAAGCCCGAAAGAGATTAATAAAAAGTTCAAAATTATGACAAAATTATTGACATCTGAATCAACCACTCCTGGCCATCCTGACAAAGTGGCTGATCAAATTGCTGACGCCGTTTTAGATACTATTTTGAAAGATGATAAATTTGCCAGAGTAGGTTGTGAGGTTTTTGTTAGTAAAGGTTATGTAATTGTTGGTGGAGAAATAACTACTAGAGCCTGGGTAAATACTAATAATTTAGTTAGGAAAGTAATAAAAGAGATTGGTTATACAAAACCCGAATATGGTTTTGATTTTAGAACAGTTGCGGTCTTAAATACAATTGCTGAACAATCTCCTGATATTGCCAGAGGTGTAAGGAAAACGGCAACAAAAAAACAAGGAGCTGGAGATCAAGGTAGCTGTATAGGTTACGCCTGTAAAGAAACTCCGGAATTGATGCCATTGCCGATAATGTTAGCCCATAGATTAGTGATGAGACTGGCTGAAGTGAGAAAAAAGAAAATTTTACCTTATTTAAGACCAGACGGAAAATCTCAAGTTACTATTGAATATAAAAATAAAATCCCAAGAAGGTTAGATAATGTAATAATTGCTGCCCAGCACGACCCAAATGTTTCTCTAAAAAAAATCAGAAAAGATATCATTGAAAAAGTTATAAGACCTGTTTGTAAAAAATTTTTAGATAAAAAAACAAGATATTATATTAACAATACCGGTCGCTTTGTAATTGGTGGTCCAGTTTCTGATACCGGCATGACCGGGCGGAAAACTGTTGTTGATAGTTATGGAGTTGGAATACCAGTAGGAGGAGGTGCCTTGAGCGGTAAGGATCCAACAAAAGTTGATAGAACAGGAGCTTATATGGCTCGCTATATTGCCAAACACATTGTTGGAGCAAATTTAGCTGAAAAATGCCAAGTTAGATTATCCTACGTGATTGGAGGAATAGCACCTTTAGAGATAGGAATTGATACTTTTGGAACCGGGAAAATTCCAGAAGAAAAGCTATTAAAAATAATTTCCAAAATATTTGATTTATCTCCGGGAGGAATGATAAAACAACTAAATCTCTTACGTCCAATTTATAGAAAAACAGCTTGTTACGGTCATTTCGGAAGAGAGATACCGGAATTTACCTGGGAGAAAAGAGATAAAGTTAAGGAATTACTTAAATTCGTCTGATACATGAAAAAAATCATTTTTGGCACTTTAATTCTGTGCCTTTCTCTTTTTTTAGCTTTCCTTTCTTTTTTTATTCCCCGAAAAATAATTGTTGAATCTCTGCTTTCAAATTCACCCATCAATAAAGAAGAAATTTTGCCAGCTGAAGAAAAGAAGCCTTATTACCTAAAAAATTTAAAAGATATAAAAGAAAGCTTTATTTTATCAGACACAAATTTTCTTGAAGTAAATCTTTCTGAGATGAAAATAAGAATCTGGCAAGACGGTCTTTTAGCTAAAGAAGCACCTATTTTAACAAAGGGGGATCCCCAGGGATGGGGAGGATCAGCGGCTGGGTTATACCGGATTATCTCTGGGAATAAACTCAGCTTTTCGATTATTTCAGATGTCTACATGCCCTACGCTCTTCACTATTATGGAAAGTATTATCTTCATGGAGAGCCCTATTATTCTTGGGGAGAGAAACTCGATTCTTCAATCTCAGGAGGTTGTCTCCGTTTGAGCGATGAAGATGCAAAAATCATTTACGAGTTAACTGAACTGGATATGCCTGTCTTAGTAATAGATAAAGAGCAGGATTATCATGAGTATTCTGAAGAAAAACCATCCAAGTTCCCAGAAGTTTCTGCTGCCAGTTTCTTAGTGGCTGATCTGGATTCAGATCTCGTTTTTACTGAAAAAGATTCCCAAAAACAATTTCCAATAGCTTCTTTAACAAAATTGATTACCGCTCTTATAGTGGCTGAAAATGTTGATTTAAGAAAATCTATTTTAGTTAAACTAGAAATGCTTGAAGCCTACGGCTCTACTGAAGGGTTGGAGGCTGGAAAAAGATTTAGAGTTGTCGAGCTATTCTATCCTCTTTTAATTGAATCCTCGAATGATGCAGCTGAGGTTTTAAGCCATTTTTTAGGAAAAGAAAAGACTATTAAATTAATGAACGAAAAAGCAAAGGCAATTTTAATGACCCAGACAAATTTTGTTGGTCCTAGTGGTTTTGATTCCCAAAATGTTTCCACTGCTCAAGACCTTTTTTATTTAGCCAGATATATTTTAAATAATCGACCTCCGCTCTTGGAAATTACCAAAGGAGAGATGGTCCGGAGTTTCGGAGAAGTTAAATTTGAAATCGAAAATTTCTGGAATAAAAACATCTTTATCAACGATTCAAGTTTTCTTGGCGGCAAGACCGGCTTTCTTCCCGAAGCCGAACAGACCGCTCTTTTTATATTTCGTTTTATAAATGAACAAGAGGAAGAGCGTAATATCGCAATCTTGCTTTTAGGATCTAAAAACAGTAAGACCGATGCCCAAAAAATTTATATATGGCTTCAAGAAAATTATTTTAAATTATAGATTCGAAATGGAAATTGAAAAAGAGAAAATAAAAAAAGCTCCCTTTTTTCCTCAACCCTGGAAAATTTTCTTTTGGGAAGCTTTTTTATTTTCTCTAACTTTAGGGCTTGGAATTATTTCCTCTTTAAGAATAATTCAAATTTTAGAAATAGAGTTTCAAAAAATTCCTTTAAAACCTGTTTCTTTTTTGGAATTTATTCTTCCTTTCTTGTTTCTGCTTCTTATAGTCTTTTTAATTATTAAATTCGTCAAATTTCGATCGAGAAAAGGAATCTTATTTAAGATATTTTTTATTTTGCCAGTTTTTGTAGGAGGTCTTTTATTCTTAAGTTTATGGATTGGTGATATTCCTGCCCTGATTTTTGTCTCAATTTTAATTTTTTACTGGGTCAAGAAACCTAACATTTTAGTTCATAATTTTCTTCTGATTTCAGGAATGATAGGCGTAGGAAGCGTTTTCGGATTAAGATTAGACCCTTTATTAGTTGTTTTTCTTTTAATAATTTTTTCAATTTATGACATCATTGCTGTTTATAAAACAAAACATATGATAAAGATGGCAAAAGAAATGATTGAGGCCAAAGCAATTCCGGGAATAATTTTGCCACCAAAGATTTCTGAGCTCCAGGTTCCATTAAAAGATGTGAAAATGGGTGGAAGATTTTTGATTTTAGGAGGAGGAGATATAGTTTTCCCACTACTCTTGGTATCCTCTTTAGTTCCCTATAGAATCTTGGATTCTTTGATTGTCGCTGTCTTCGCTACTTTCGGCCTTCTTATTAGTTTTTTGATATTTGTTTCCCAAAAAACTCGCAAACCAATTCCAGCTCTGCCCCCAATTGCTCTTTTTTCAATAATCGGATATTTATTTACTATGCTTTTATGACAAAGAAAGAAAACTATATCTTTTTAATCATATAAGTATCTCTCAACTTATATCCTGATTTTCGCCAATAATTTCTCGCTCCTATACCTGAAATCGCTGCAATTTTATTTAAGCCAAATTCTTTTTTGGCTATTTTTTCTGCTGTTTTAATTAGTGTTTTTCCAAGACCCCGATGTTGCACGGCTTCCTTTCTTTTTGATATTGGAACTAATTGACCGTAAGTTTGGATTTCCCTAATTATGGCTATATTTTTTAGAACTGGTAAAAAATGTTGTTTTTGTTTTGTGATTCGTAATCTCAAAAAGCTATATAATTTCTCTCTTTTTTTATTTTCATAGCTTAAAAATATCTCTTTTCCATCAGAAGCTCTGTAATCTTCCCGGAATAGATAAACTTTCTCTCTCGGATCATATTTTTCCCTGATTTCTCGACATCTTATACATTTACAGGTTAATCCTCTTTTTTGCATTTCTTTCCTGACAACTTCCCTTAAATTTGAGATTTTACAACTCGCCTCAATTTTTTGACTTGGAATATCTCTAAAAAGCCTGGCTACTCTCACCCAATAAGGTAAATTTTTTTTGATTTGAATTAAGAGATTGGTTAATTCTTTATCAGAATATGGTCTATATTCTCTTTTTTTCCAAATTCGATAAAGCTCAGAGCCTTTACAGACTAGGCAGGGATAAATTTTTGACCAGTCGGGCCTGAAATTTTCATCTTCAAAAATTTTTTTGAAACACTGCAAATCCCTCTTTAGATCTGAACCTGGTAAATTCGGCATCATTTGATAAAGGACTTTAAATCCAGCATCTTTCAACAGTTTTGTGGCTTCTATCGTTTCTTTTTTTCCATGGCCTCTTTTGCATTTTTCTAAAATATCATCAAAAATTGTCTGAACTCCAATCTCAACCATTGTTACTCCCAGTCGTCTTAAATATAAAATTTCTTTTTTGTTAATTAAATCCGGTCTTGTTTCAATGCTTATTCCAACAATTCTTTGGGAGACTTTTTCATTTATTTTCTGCTGCCTTTCTAAAATCTTCCAGTTAATTTTCTTTTTTAGAGCTTTTTCTTTTTTATTTGCTGCAGCAAAACAATTAATTAGGAACCAAATTTTATAATTTTTTGGATAGACTGAAAAACTTCCTCCAATTATTCTTAATTCAATTTTATCAACAGGATGACCTTGTTTTTTTAAGCTTTCAATTCTTTTTTGAACTTGCAAATAAGGATCAAATCTCAATCTTTTAGCTCTTTCTACTGCTGGTTCTCCTGATAAATAGCTTTTTGGGATTCCCTTCTCTATTGGGCAATAAATACATTTTCCCGGACAAGGATAAGGTTTTGTTAATACTGAAACCACAACTACTCCAGATAAACTCCTGATTTTTCTCTTTCTTAAAAGATTTTCTAAAATTTCTGATTTTTTTATCCTTTTCTTTTTAACTAGATTATGATATGCTTTTAAGAGTTTAATATTTGAGGGACAGGAAATTCTATATTTTTTTGCTATTTTTCTTTTAATCT
>JAHCRF010000008.1 GCA_020148055.1 Patescibacteria group bacterium
ACATTTTTGTATGGAGAATCAAAACCCAACAAGGTTGAAATTGCCAACAGAGTATAAAACCACCCTCTGGTTTGATCGACAGCTTCGGCAATATAATCTGCAGGAAACTGTTTTCGTTTATCAATTAGTTTTTTATTTTCAAAAGGATAATGATATTGAGCAAATGGCATACTCCCTGAATCAAACCAACAATCGATCACTTCTGATACTCTTTCCATTAAATTTGCGCATTTTGGACAAAGAAATTTAACTTTATCAATAAAAGGCCGGTGAAAATCTAAATTTCCTTTTTCATCATAAGGAAGATCTTTAAAATCTATTTTCCGAAATTTGGCGGTTTTTATAAAATGTCTTTTAGATGTTTTTTTAAAAAACTCCTGGTTTTTTAATCCTTTCGTTGCCCCATCCAAAAGCCAAAGAGGATCACCATGGCTAACAATTAAAATGGTCTTTCCTTCGTGTTTTTTATCAATATCTTTTATAAAACTGACTATTCTTTTCCTAACTTCTGTCCAGTTTTCACCTTTTTTAGGTTTTTTAGAAAATCTTTCCAAGCTTACAGGAAAGTCTCGCTTAAATTCTTCTGTTTTGTGCCTTTGATAAATTCCTAAATTTATATCTCTTAACCTTGGGTCGAAATTAACTTTAAGTCCAAGTTCTTTAGCCACAATATTAGCGGTTTGACGAGTTCTTAAGGCATCTGAGGAATAAATTAGATCGATGTTTTTTTTCTTAAGTTTTTTAGTTAATTTGGCAATCTTTTTTTTCCCTTTTTTAGTTAGAGGGAAAGAAGAAGTTCCTGGCCAATCATATATTGTTTTTTTCTTTCCTGTCTGATAAGTTGTTTTTCCATGCCTTAGGATAAAATATTTATTTTGGCTAAATTTTTGGGAAATCAAATCTTTTTTTGAGCCAATAACTTCTAAATTTCCACATTTTTTACATTGCCAAATAGGCAAAGGGGTCCCCCAATATCTTTCTCGGGAAAGAGCCCAATCTTTAACTTCTCTCAACCACTCACCAAATCTTCCCTCTTTTAGATGAGCTGGAATCCAATTTATTTTTTGATTATTTTTAACCAAGTACTTTTTAACCTTCTGCATATTTATAAACCAACTTTCTTTGGCATAGTACAAAAGAGGAGACTCACATCGCCAGCAAAAAGGATAATCATGCTCATATTGCTCAGTTCTGAAAAGAAGATTTCTCTTTTTTAAGTTCTCAATAATTTTAGGGTCAGCCTCTTTTACAAAAAGGCTTGCCCAATTTTTAACTCCCGGCTTAAATTTTCCCTTTTCGTCAACATTCAATATAACGGGCAAATCATTTTTTTTAGAAACTTCCATATCCTCTTCACCAAAAGCTGGCGCGATATGAACCAAACCAGTCCCCTCATCAATAGAAACAAAATCGCCAGAAATTATATAATGAGCTCTTTTTTCAAGCCTAATAAAATCGAATAAAGGTTGATATTCGATTCCCAACAAATTTTCTCCTTTAAAATCTTTAACAACTTCTCCTTTTAGACCTAAATCCTCAATCCTTTTTTTGGCTAAAATTAAAAATTGGCCATCAATTTTTATTTTCGAGTAAACAAAATTTGGATTTATTGCTATTGCCACATTTCCTGGTAATGTCCAAGGCGTAGTTGTCCAAACTAACAAATAGGTATTTTTGAATTTTGAATTTTGAATTTTGAATTTTACATAGATTGCAGGTTCCCTTATTCTTTTGTAACCCTGAGCTACTTCATGGCTAGATAAACTTGTTCCGCATCTTGGACAATAAGGGACAACCTTGTAATCTTTGTACAAAAGTCCTTTTCTATAAATTTGTTTTATAATCCACCAAACGGTTTCAATATAATTATTCTCATAAGTGATATAAGAATTTTCCATATCAACCCAGTAGCCAACTTTCTCAGTAAAATCTTTAAATAAAGGAATATATTTTTGAACGTTTTTTTTGCAAGCCCGGTTAAATTTAGCTATTCCATATTTTTCAATATCTTTTTTGGTTTTAAAACCCAATTCTTTCTCCACCTCCAATTCAACCGGGAGACCATGGGTATCCCAACCATTTTTTCTTTCAACACGAAAGCCTTGCATAGTTTTAAACCGGGGAACTATATCTTTAAAAATCCGAGCTAAAACATGGTGGATTCCAGGCCTAGCATTAACTGTGATTGGGCCATCATAAAATACAAAATTCTTAGCTTTCTTTCGCTGTGATATACTCTTTTCAAAAATCTTGTTCCTTTTCCAGAATTTAAGAATCTTCTTTTCTAATTTTGGAAAATTATATTCCATATGATTATAATTACATTTTTTCGGGAGCGGAAATCCCCATTAAACTTAAAGTATTTTTAATGACTATTTTTGTTGCTAAGATTAATCCTAAACGGGCTCGAGTTAATTCCTTATCTTCTGTTAAAACCCGACAGTCTCGATAAAACTGGTGGAAAGAGGTAGCTAAATCTATTGCATGTTGAGGAATTCTTTGAACCTGGTAATCCTTGGCTGTATCTTCAATAATTTCTGGAAATCTA
Source organism: Patescibacteria group bacterium (assembly GCA_020148055.1). GTDB lineage: Bacteria > Patescibacteriota > Minisyncoccia > Minisyncoccales > JAHCRE01 > JAHCRF01. The sequence continues at coordinate 2,549 of JAHCRF010000008.1, forward strand.
ATAAGTTGTTTAATAAGTTCTAATTCACTTGGATGCTTTAATAGCTTGATACTTGATACTTGATACTTGATACTTGATACTTTACGCAAGATGCTGCAAATTCTCGCGTGTGCATATTGAATATAATAAACCGGATTTTTCTCTGACTGTTCTTTAGCTAAGAAAAGATTAAAATTCAAATGAGTATTAGCTGATCTTTGTAAAAAAAAGAATCTAGTAGCATCGGAACCCACCTTATCGAGCAGTTCATCCATAGTTACAAAAGTACCCATTCTCTTTGACATTCTTAGTTTTTTCCTTTTTTCAAAAAGAGTAACAAATTGCAAAAGAATAATATCGAGCTTGCCTTTATGACCGATAGCTTCAACTCCAGCTTGTAATCCAGCCACATCTCCTGCATGGTCAGCTCCCCAGATATTAATCACTTTATCAAATTTTTTCTTCTCGAATTTATATCTATGAAGGGTGATATCTCCGGCTAAATAAGTTTTCCAGCCATCTTTTTTAACCACTACCCTATCTCGCTCATCGCCGAATTTTGAGGATTTAAACCACAAAGCGCCTTCTTTTTCATAAATCAAACCTTTTTTCTTTAAAAGTTCTAAACCTTCCTCAACAGCACTGGATTGGTGAAGACCTGTCTCTGAGATCCATTCATCATATTTAATACCCATTTTATCAGCCGTCTTTTTAATCATCTCATCAATAATAATTTTGGCCGCCTTTTCTCCTGCTTTATAAGGATCTTTTTCTTTTATTTTTTCGTTTAAATAATCAATATATTTACCTTTGTATTTTGCTTCTCCATCTTTTAAAACAGAATGGCCTAGGGTTAAAATTTGCATTCCATAGTCATTAATATAATAGGCTTTTTCTGCTTTAAAACCTGCTTTTTGAAGAACATTTGCTAAAACATCGCCAAAAGCACCCCCCCTGGCATTACCAACAGTTAATGGTCCAGTTGGATTAGCTGAAATAAATTCAACCTGAACTTTTTTATTTTTTCCAATTTTCAATTGTCCAAATTTCTCTCCACTCTGTAAAATCTCTAAAAGTTCTTTTTGTAGATATTCTTTTGAAAGAAAAAAATTAATAAATCCAGGTTTAGCTACTTCGACTTTTCCAAAAAACCTAGAACCTAAAACCTGTAACCTAGAACCTAAAGTTTTCGCTATCTCCATTGACTTCTTTTTCAAAATTTTCCCTATCTGCAGGGCAATATTTGTTGAATAATCACCATGAATTTTCTCTTTTGGATATTTTATTTTAATTTCAGGAATACCAAATTTTGAAAAAATCTCCTCTTTTTGAAGAATTTTTATTGATTTTTTAATTAAATTAAATATTTCGTCCCTAATCATACTTTTAGTTTATCCTATTTTCGATTAAAATAAAAGAGATGAAAGTCTTAGCCAAGAACAAAAAAGCTTTCTTTAAATATGAAATTTTAGAGAAATTTGAAGCAGGGATTGTTTTGATTGGCCAAGAAGTAAAATCAATAAAGTCAGGGAGAATAAACTTGGCCGGTTCCTATGTTGTTTTAAAAAAACCAAAAAAGGGCGGGCACTCCGAAGTTTATTTAATAGGTTGTCATATCCCGGCCTATCAGCCAAAAAATATACCTCCTGATTACAACCCAGAAAGGTCTAGAAAACTCCTTTTAAAAAAGTCAGAAATCAAATATTTAATTGGTAAATCAAAACAAAAGGGCTTGACTATAGTCCCCTTGAGAGTGTATACTAAAAGAGGAAAAATAAAGACTGAGTTTGCAATTGTTAAAGGAAAGAAAAAGTTTGACAAAAGAGAATTGATTAAGAAACGGGAAACAGAAAGAGAGATGCGGAGAGCTCTGAAAGGAAAATTCTAAATTTTTTCCTTTAGGAAGGGGTGACAGTGGAGTGAGGCGAAGAATTTCGCCAAACGAAATGCCATGGAGGGGAAAACTTGGTTTCCCCTATGGGGAGCCGAGCACTAAGGTGCGAGGCGACTAAGGGGGTGAAAAGAATCGACAGAAATTTGACTAAGATAGGCAAGTCGAGTATTCTGAAAACTCGGTAAACTTTCAGGAGAAAATAAGTGCTAACTTATTCCGAAAACCTGCTTTAGTTTATGCCTAAAGCCGCTAACTTTGATGATTCTCGATAATCAAGGCTTAGTGTCATTGCATCGAGATAGATAGTTCTTCCAGAATCCGAGAAGGCCTATTAGAAATTTATCGGATTTAGGATATGGAAATTTTGTCTAATTTAAATTTCATATTTCTCATTCAAATTAGACTAAACTTGTAGATTTATCTTTAGAGGAATTTCTGGACAAGGGTTCAATCCCCTTCACCTCCACTAAGAAATCTTAAAAACATCTTTAGAAAACCATTAATCAACAATCGAATAAGGGCCTCTCAAGTCAGGGTAATCGACGAGACTGGGAAACAGTTGGGAGTGATGAGTTCCGGGGAAGCGCTCCAGATAGCCAGGGAGCGCAATTTAGATTTAATCCAGGTGACGGAGAAAGTGGAACCACCGGTTTGTAAAATAATGGATTATGGAAAATATCTTTATTCACTTCAAAAGAAAGAAAAAGGAAGTAAAATAAAAAAGGCTGGCCAAATTAAGGGGATAAGAATCTCTTTTGGAATCTCTCTGCATGATCTGAAAATTAGAGCAAAACAGGCAGAAAAATTTTTAAAAAAAGGATATAAGGTTAAGGTGGAATTAATCTTACGAGGACGACAAAAAGCGCTCGGCGAATATGCCAAAGGGAAAGTAAATAAGTTTTTTGAGATTCTAAAAGAATCGGTTCCCATAAAAATTGAAAGGGAATTAAAAAGAGGACCAAGGGGTCTCACAATGATAATATCAAAACAATAAAATGAAAACTCGTAAATCTATTTTAAAACGTTTCAAATTCACAAAAACCGGAAAAATTCTAAGAAGACCGACCGGTTTAGATCATTATCGGGCTAAAAAATCGGGAAAAAAAATTAGAAAAAGTCGAAAATGGGTCAAGCTTTCGAAAGCGGAAGCAAGAAAAATAAAAAAACTATATGGCCAGAGTAAAAAGAGGTAAAACTGCCCATAAAAGAAGAAAGAGGTTATTAAAACATACCAAGGGTTTTCGTTGGGGGAGAAGGACAAAATACCGAGCAGCCAAAGAAGCTATCCTTCATGCCTGGAAATATAGCTACCGTGATAGAAGAGCTAAAAAAAGAGATATGCGAGCGCTTTGGCAAATTCAAATTAATGCTGCCTGCCGGAAATATGGCTTAAGTTATAATCGGTTTATTCACGGTTTAAAAAAGAAAAAGGTTGGACTTGACCGAAAAATTTTATCAAATTTAGGCCAAAATTATCCAAAAATTTTTGAAAAAATTGTCTCGACTATAAAAGAATAAAATATCTTAAATTTCCTCAATTTAAAAATCGCATTTTCTGATGCGATTTTTTTAATGGATTGCCTTTTCTTTTTCAAGTAAAGCAGTTTTCTTTTTGATTCCTTGATTAAAACCACCAATCTTTCCATTGGATCTTATGACTCTATGACAAGGAATTTTAAGATTTTTATTTTTATTCAGAATATTTCCAACAGCTCTCCAGGCTCGAGGTCTCCCAGAAAGCTCAGCGACTTTTTTGTAGGTGAGAGTTTTTCCTTTTGGAATCTTTTTAACAGTTTGAAGAACTTTTTCTTGGAATTTCATTTGATTTCAATGATTATTTTCTCGGGTAATTTTTTTGAATAATTCAATAAAAGCTCATTGGCTTTCATAATTGTATCTTCTTTGATTTTTTTTCTAAATCCCCTGATCAAGACCGTAGGTCCTGGAAAATTCTCAGGCTCTAAAATTAGATCGTCTTTATCCTGCGACTTTTTTAATTCTTTGTTTTCTTTTTCATTTCTTCCCACAACTATTAAAAAGTTTTTTTTCCAAAAAACTCTTCCTTTTCTCAAAATCTTAGTATCTGAACCGTTAAAATCTGGTATTCTCTTAAAAAGAGTTTTTAACCTCTCGCTATATTGACGATCGGTTAGAATACATCCTCCAGCTGGAGTTGGAAATTCTTTAATTTTGAATTTTTTAGCTAAATTGATTTGGGGCTTTCTTGATTTGCCACGAATTGAAAATAATTTTTTCCTATCTATTAGATTCTTTTTTTCATAAATTGTTTCGGGTAGCAATTTTATAGAAAGGGGCCTTAAAATTTTATTTTCTAAATTAGCTCTTTTTTCAATTAATTTAAAAATCTCTTTTCTCTGGGAAAAGGGTCTTTCTCCTAAAACTTCACCTGTAGCCAAAATATCAAATTTTTGCTTTCCCAAAAATTTTTTTGCTCCTTTAATCATCAGTAGATGACAGTCAATACAAGGATTAAAAGTTTTACCGTAACCATATTTTGGTGACTTAACAATTTTTAAATGTTCTTTACTAAAATCGATGATTTTTAATCTTAATCCTAAATTTTTAGCTGATTTTTTAGCCAAATTACAACCAAAAAAATAACTTTCAAAACAAATTGGAAAAACTTTGATTTTTTGTCTTTCTAAAACTTTTGCTGCTAAAATTGAATCTAATCCTCCAGAAAAAAGTAGGAGAGCTTTAATCATATTTGTCCAAAAAATTATTTGCTTTTTTTAATATCTCTTTTGCGTTTTTAAAAGTTAGTTTTGCTAAGGCCTCTTCATAAGGCAACCATTTATAGCCAATATGCTCAAAAGAAGTTCTAACCTTTTTTGTTTTTGTTTCTGCTAAATAAAATATAACAATCTTAAAAACAGTTTTTCCTTTAAATTTGAAAAAATATTGAATCCATTCTTTGAATCCTTCTATAAATCTTAAATCTTTTAAACCAGTTTCTTCTTCTACTTCTCTTTTTACTGTTTCTAATTCTTTTTCTCCTTTTTCAATGTGACCTTTTGGAAGATCCCAGTAATTTCGCGGCGCTTTCGAACTCGATGGATAATGTAAAAGAAGGTATTTTATAATACCTTTTTCTTTCCTAAAAATTACGGCTCCGGCTGATTTTTCAACTGGCATATTTTAGCTCTTAAAAAATTTCAACAACTTCTCTAAGGGTAGAGTATTTATAATGTCTTTTTTCTCAGCCCATCCTCTACGGGCTTGAGCGATACCAAATTCGATAAATCGCATTTGGTTTTTGTGATGGGAATCAGTATTAATTACCATTTTTACTCCCGCTATTTTTGCCCTCCGAACATTCTGATCATTCAAATCCAGTCTTTCTGGAAAAGAATTTATTTCCAAAATTACTCCAAATTCTTTTGCAGCCCTTAAAATCTTATCAAAATCTATTTGATACTCGTCTCTTCTTTTTAGTATTCTTCCTGTTGGATGGGAGATGACTTTAATATAAGGATTTTTCATAGCTTTTATAATTCTCTCTGTCATTTTTTCTTTGGGCATCTTAAAACTGGAATGAATTCCGGCCATAGCGTAATCTAATTTTTTAAAGGCTTCGTCTTTTATATCAACTGAGCCATCATTTAAAATATTAGTTTCAGCTCCCTGCAAAATCCTAAATTCAAAATTCTTTCTTCTAAATTCTAAATTTAACTTATCAATTTCTTTTCTTTGTAAAGCTAATTGTCTTTCATCTAACCCGTGCTCAATTCTTAAAAACTTTGTATGATCTGTAATTCCTAAATATTCATAACCCAAGGCTTGAGCCTTTTCAGCCATGTCTAAAATTGAATTTTTTCCTCCATCCCATTTTGAATGGCAATGTAAATCACCTTTTATATCATTGTAATCTATTAATTTTGGTAATTTTTTCTTTAAAGCCGCTTCTATCTCTCCCTGATTTTCTCTCATTTCAGGAGGAATCCATTGCATAGCTAAAGTTTTATAAATCTCTTTTTCGGTTTTTCCAGCTATCATTCTTTTTCCTCTAAATAAACCGTATTCTGAAAGTTTTAAATTTTTATCAATAGCAATTTTTCTTAAGGCGATATTGTGTTCTTTAGAACCAGTAAAATATTGCAGAGCAGAACCATATGATTTTTTTGGCAGAACTCTCAAGTCCATATCAAAACCCTCTTCCATTCTGACCGAAGATTTAGTGGTTCCCTTACCCCAGACTTTTATTACTCCTGGCAGATTAACAAAAAAGTCCATTATTTTATCCACCGAGGCTTTAGCGGAGGCGGGCTTTTTGGATTCTTTGCTAATCACTAAAAAATCAACATCACCAATCGTTTCTTTCATTCTTCTGACTGAACCAGCGACATTAATTTTCTCAACTTCTTTTAAACTTTCAAGCTTTTTTTCAATTTCCTTCACTTTTGGTAAAATCTCTCCTAGTAAAAATCTTCCCTTTGATCTTTTTAAAAACTCAATTCCCTCTAAAATGTTTTTTTCAGTTTTTTCGCCAAAACCAAAAAGGGGGGCAATTTTCCCAGCCTTAGCCTTTCTTTCTAAATCTTTCAAGGTTTTAATCCCCAGTTTTTCATATAATACCTTAGTTTTTCTTGGCCCCATTCCTTCAATAGAAATTATTTCAGTTAAATCAATAGGAATTTTCTTTTTTAACTTTTCGTAATATTTAACTTTTCCCGTTTTTACATACTCTTCAATTTTTAGGGCAATATTTTCCCCTACTCCTGGAATTTCTTTTAAAGCTTTGAGTCCCCCTCTCTTGTAAATCTTCTCAACATCTTCTTCTAGAGTTTCCAAGGCAATGGCTACTTTTTGATAGGCATAAGGCTTAAAAGCTACTCCTTCCATTTCAAGATAATCAGCAATTTCATAAAATACTTTTGCAATCTCTTTATTTTTCATAAATTTAGAATGGCATTCTAAATGGAGGAATTCGAGGAAAGAGTTTATCCCGAGGAGCGATTTCTTTATAAATTAATAAAAGAAGACAGGCTGAAATTATTGTAAAAATCCCCACTAAAACAAAAATAACTTTGAATCCAAAGATAGCAACAAGGATTCCGCCAATAGCCCCAGCAAAGCCCGCTCCAAATCCCAAAGAAGTACTCTCTAACCCCCATTCAAAAGCTTCCTTTCCTTTATCAATATGCCTGGTAAAAATAGCAGACCAAGAAGGGATGACCATTGCCATCCCAATAGCATATAGAATTTGAAAAATATAAATGTGCCAGGATTGAGAGGCAATCAAATATCCAAATGGTACTAATCCAGCTAAAAATGTCCCAAAAACCATAAACCAAAAATCATCTTTTTCACCATGCTTTTCGTCAAGATATCTACCAATTGGAATTTGGAGAATAGATTTTACAATCCAATAAGTGAGCGAAGCAAAGCCAGCTATTTTAGCACCCTCAACTGCACTGCCGGCAGCAATCTTCTGAACAAGAAATATGGCAAAAATGGGACCAATTAATCCCCAGGCACTATTCAAAACAAGATCACTGAATATTAAAATCTTAATGACTTTATTGATAGATTTAAGCATCTTCTTGAATTAACTTAATCACTCGATGACTTAATCACTTTTACTATTATTTCTCTTTCTCTTGGTCGATTATCGAAATCTAAAAAAGCAATTTGTTGCCAGGTTCCCAAAACTAATTTTCCATTTTCAATCGGCACTGCTAAAAATGGTTTCAGGAGAGCCGACCTTACATGAGAGAAACCATTACAGTCTCCCCATTTCTTGCAATGCTCATAATCCTCTGACATTGGCGCAATTCTCTCTAAAATCTTTTTTAAATCTTCAATTAAACCACTTTCATATTCAAGCGTAGTTATTCCGCAAGTTGAGCCCGGGCAAGAAATTAGACAAATTCCATCCTTTACTCCGGATTTTTCCAAAATTTCAGAAACTCGATCAGTTATGTCAATAATGTCATTAAATCCTTTAGTACTAATTTTGAACTTCATTTTTTTATTATACCAAAACAAAACCCCGAGAAAAACTCTCGGGGCGCGGTCCTTTTGACAAATCTCGAATAATTTTCTAAATTATAAATAGTTCTTGATAACAAATTACAATAATTAAAAAAATGAGCGGGGTTGAAATTTTTGGTCAAGAGAAAACCAATGAAAATAATATTTAATCCCAAGACAGGCAGATATAAAAGCAGAAAACACGAAAGTATATATTCAGGAAGAATTATCCAGCAGAAAAAACAATGTCCATCGTGTCCCCATTTAAGACAAGCGAAGGTTGTATCAAGCATCGATAGTATTCCCACTATACAAGTGCCTCTTTCTTGTTTTTCCGGAGTCGCATCATTAAAGAAAGGTTTTATAACAAAAAGTTCTGCAAAAGAAAACTCTACAAGGAAAGACAAAGTGTTTGGGATATGCACATGGAGTATATATTGGAAAGTTCTTTACAAAGTCAAAAAACCAAGAAAATGCTCAAAGGTTTCAGGCTGAGTTTAATGCTCGGCTTATTTTTTTGACGAACATTGATAACTAAACTCCGAGAAAAACTCTCAGGCGGGCGGCGGAAATAAAAAAACTCGGTCTAGCGGACGATGTTAGAACTTTTTTTGTGAGAAGCTCATCAATGAAAAAACTCTTTATTGAAGAACTTAATTGAAAGGATTATTTTTTTGACTTCTTTACGATGTCAATAACGGCAAGAATTACACCAGCACCCATTAAGCTATAACCTATTAGTCGGTCATCTCCAAAAACAATTCCCGCAATGACAAGCGAGAATGCAAGGGCAGCCAGTTTAGAAAGTGGCTTTTGTTCTTTTTTTCTTCTCAAAATTACAACTATCGCAATTATAGCCAGTACAATAATGGATATTAAAATATAAATCTGTGAATCGTTCATAAAATTGTCTATTTTAAGTTCTTATAGTGTCTTCATTCTATTATAAAATCGCCTCAAAGGCGAGTTTATTGCTGCTCCCCCTAATGGACGATGTTAGAACCTGTTTGACAGTAAAGGTGGGAAAATACCTAAATTCAATGAATCTAATTTAAAATTTTACTTTAGGTGCTTCTCTTTCTTCCTCTTCTTCAATCTCAAAAAATTCGGCTTTTTTGAATCCAAACAACCCAGCTACTAAATTATAAGGAAACTGTTCTTGTTTAATGTTGAAATCTCTGACATTACCATTGTAAAATCTTCGAGCTGCTTGAATTTTGTTTTCAGTATCAGTTAAATCTCCCTGAAGTTTTTGAAAGTTTTCTGAAGCTCTCAGTGTAGGGTAATTTTCAGCCACCGCAAATAAAGTTTTTAAAGCCCCAGTTAATCCTCTTTCTGCTTCACCTGCTTCAGCGGGAGTTTTAGCGGCTAACGCCCTTGCTCTTGCTTCGGTTACTTTTTCAAAAACTCCTCTTTCGTGAGCTGCGTATCCTTTAACCGTCTCTACCAAATTAGGAATGAGATTGTGTCTTCTCTTTAACTGAACATCGATACCAGACCAGGCTTCTTTAGTTCTGTTCTTTAAACTAACCAGCTCATTATAAGCGGAAATGACCCAGCCGATGATTAAAACAATAAAGCCGATGATAATCCAGGTAACAAAAGACATAGTTTTTAATTAATAATATTTTAATTAATAATATTAAGTTTTTACAGTCGACCTTATTTTTATTACATCAAAAGTCATAATTTTCTTTATAAGTAAATCTATCCAGCGCCTCCACCACCACCACCTCCACCGCCGCCAGCGCCTCCTCCGACACCGCCTACGCCTCCTACACCTGATCCTCCACCAAAAGTTCGGGAAATAGAAGATGCAAAAGAAGAAATGCTTGAAGAGAAAGAACTAAAGGATGCTGGAACACCACCTCTGCCACCTCCACCGTATACATAGATAGCTGGCACATACCAATTTTGCTCTTGATAAGAAAAATCAGAAAATCTTTCTGCCCATTTCTTTTCTACACCTAAAATTAAAGCAAAGGGAAGATATTTGGAAAAAGTCTCTAATGTCTCGGCCCCGAGTCTAAATCTTTCAGCAGTTTGAAGATACTCTTTAAATCCCAATAATTTCCATTTAACCTCTGCCCCTTTTTGAGTTAAGGCAGGCATATAGTGAGCAAAAATCATACCAATTACTGCTGAGATAATCAAACCTAATTCAAGAATTAAAATTTGAGCGAAATATCTTATAAGCCCCAAATTTAAAAGGAAAGACATTATAAGCCAGCCGAAAAAAACTACTAAAGCCAAAAAGAAAATCTTATAAGAAGTTTTTCCATATTTTTTTCTGATATTAGGAATATTGCCAACAAAATAACCTGTTTTTTCAGCTTCTTGATGAATTGATTTTTTAATTCCAGGAATTCTCCTATAAAATTTATTTTTAAAATCGTTACTAGAAACCAGATTTTTATTTCTGAAAATGTCTCTCATTATTTTTTGTTCAAAAGGTTTAAGATCGCCATCGTCTTTTAATTTTTCGAAAATATATTCTCGTGTCTTGAGAATGGAGAAACCTTTTAATTCTTCTCTAATTCTTAAATAACCCCTGACAGCTAAATCAATAATTGTTGCCGTAATCTCTTTCATATCAACGGCCTGATCAATTAAAATGCCGAATACGGCCGGAGAAAAATCTTCTGGAGGAGAATAGTGGGCTATAATAGTTTTGTCGATTTTAGGTTCTTTACCCCTTTTTCTCCAGACGATATACATTCTACCAAAAAAGAAAATTGGCAGAGCTAGGGCAATTAATAAAATTATCCAATTAATCATCTGGTTGCGATAAAGAAAGGGTTTTACAACTATTCCCTTGGGCCAAGTTACAACTATGGTCAAAAAATTATGCGGTCTTATATTATATCCCCAAAATCTAATCGTTTGACTATCAATAACTTGATAATTGTTGCTTTCGGTTTTGCTCCCTAATTCTCCGATAAATAATTTTTGGCCTATTTGTCCCCTTTCAACCTCCTCTGGTAAACGAACTACAACTTCAGCCTGTCTTACTTCAACCTCTCTATCTTCAAAAATAGCATTCCAATAAAGCTCGTCCCATTTCTCATAAAAACCTAGGCCACCATAAACTTTATACTTTATTGTCCAAGACTTTGACTCATTATCAAAAACTCTCCGGGGAAAGTCCCATTGAATACTTACTCTGTTTCCTTTATAGGAAACTTTATACTCATTTTTATTTAATTTTTCTCCTTGAGTGTCAAAAACTTCAATATCGGAAATATGGTCTAAATCCTTCAGTTCTACATCACGATAGAAATAACCAAAATCGCCTTTCAAATTGTAGGTCTGTTTTTCCGTAACCTCAAAAGTGCTATCTTGGTTAATTTGAATATCTACCTCAATTGAGTGATAATAATAACTTTTTTCCAAAGCAGCCTGACACAAATAATAACTTCCCGCTTCTAAAGATAAGAGGGTAAAAAATACCAAAAAGAATAATCCTAAACTGAATTTCTTTAACTTTTTATTTACTTCAACCATGCCTTTTTAGTAAAAATGTTTAATTTATTATATCATACCAACTTTTGAATGAAGGATAGATGAAGAAATTTTAACATACTTTTAATTCTGAATAAAAAAATCGCCTTCTTGGCGATTGGCGGTAAAACCCCGAGAGAAAAACTCTCGGGCGGTAACTCCCCCTATTGGACGCATTCAGAACTGTTAACTGGAAGAAAATTAGAAAGGAACTGGAAGAATTAAAGCTTGTTTTGAGAATTCAGTTAGCCCCTACGGGAGCTTGAACGATGTTAAAAGATATCGGACTAAAAATTTTAACTAACTTTCCATAATCCATGAATATTACAATATTCTCTTGCCTCAATTTTCTCTGTTTTTATCTCAAACTCTGCTTCTGGTTTATCGCCTGGCTCCAGGAATTCCCTGTAAACTCTACCATCCGTAATTATCTCAATCCACTCTATGTAATGCTCTATCTCCATTGGATGGGGCACTGAACCGACTTTAACTTTTATCCCTTTTTCTATCTTTTCGATTATGGGAACATGCTTTTCTTGACCAATATCTTTAGTCTTTGTTTTAAGTAATTCCATTGGCTGACCGCAGCAAACAAGTTGACCAACGCCCGCATGCAAAACCTCAACAATATTGCCACAGATATTGCATTTATAGATTTGTTTTTGTTCTGTCATATTAGATTACTTTATTCTGTCAATTCATTGACTTCTTTTTTACCTTCTTCTAATTCTTTTACTTGTTCCTCGTCTTCTTTTAATAATAAAGCCTGGAATTCTCCTACGTGAGTTTTTTCTTCTTTGGCTATGTCTAAAAGAATTTTCTTAATATTTTCGTTTTGGGTCATAGCTGACATTTGCTCGTAAAGATTTACAGCATCTAATTCGGCAATTATTCCTACTCTTAGTATTTCTCTGTCCAGGTCCTCTTCTTTTATTTTCTCAAGATTTATTGGGATTTGAGACATCATATTTTTCTCTTTTTTTAATTTAGATTATTTAAGATTCGACCTTTCTCAAATTATACCAAGACAAGACCAGAAAAGAATCTTGAGCTGGAAACTCATTCTGTTTAACGATATTAGAATCTGTTTGATAGCTATTTCTTTTCCTCCTTTTCCATAATCTCCCTGATTGTTCTCTCCTTCCAGCCAGCACTGAAGATAATAATAGAAGCTCCTTGTATCGCCACAGCGATGCCCCATCCTATTGCCGGCCAATAAAACCACCAATTCCCACCATCAGACCAATCAATAAAGAACAAAAAGGCTATAACCACGACATATACAGTGAGATGAGTGTAGAATCTCTTGAGTTTAGCGGCTTGCTCTTTTGCGCGCTTATATCTTTTGTCTTGCTCGCTTTGTGGTTGTTTCATATTTTTAAAATATTTTTAAAAATTCTTTTTAGTCCTTTCTTTTTCTATTACCACAACAAATTTAATTATAACTTTCGAAAATGAATTTTTTGTGAAGCTGAAAATCTCTCCTTCGTTAATTTGTTAAATGAGGTGGGCTCACTCAACAAAAACCCGAGAGAAAACTCTCGGGC